>PLZL01000350.1:2611-28762 GCA_003152145.1 Limisphaerales bacterium | reverse complement strand
CCTACGGCGTGGTCGCCAGCAAATTCGCCAAGATTACCACGTTCTACCCGCTCGGCGATGCGCTGGACGCGACGAACCTGAACTGGACCACCACCGGCAATGCCCAGTGGTTCGGCCAGACGAACGTCACGCACGACGGCGTGGACGCGGCCCGCAGCGGCGGCATCGGCCCGCTACAGGAAACCATTCTGCAAACTACGTTTGGCACGAACTGGTCCGGTCGTTACACCTTCTGGTGGAAAGTTTCCTCCGAACTGGATTTCGATTTCCTCGAATTCCGGATCAACGGCACCGTGCAGACGAACATCTCGGGCGAAGTGGACTGGCAGAAGGTCAGCATCCCCGTCGCCGCCGGGACGAACGTGCTTATGTGGCGCTATTCCAAGGACGCCACCTTCGACGCCGGCCTCGACGCGGGATTCGTGGATCAATTTGCCTTTGTCGCCGACGGTCCGACGATCACGTTGCAACCCGTCAGCCAGACTGTGAACATGGGGACCAGCGTCACGTTGCGGGTGGCGGCCACCGGCGGCACGCCGGATTTGCGGTATCAATGGTGGCAAAATGGAAATCCCATCGGTGGGAACAGCACCCTGCTGATCTTGAACAACGTCAGCCGCGCGCAGAACGGCACCTACTCGGTGACGGTCTCCAATGCCGGCGGCAGCACTGTCAGCAGCAATGCCGTTTTGAAGGTGCTCGTGCCGCAACTCCTCGGCTCGCCGACGCTTTTGCCCAACGGCACGTTCCAGTTAACCTCGACCGATGCCAACGGTGGGTTGCTCCAGCCTTCCGACCTCTTCAACTTCGAGGCGCAAGCGAGCACCGACCTTGTGAACTGGGTGATGCTGACGAACCCATTAAGCCTTACCAATGGGATGCTGCAACTACAGGACAACCCCGGGACAAACTGGCCGGCGCGATTCTATCGCATCCTCGAACACTGATGTGCCGGCAAACGAGTGTTGAATGACTAATGGGTGAGTTGTTTATTCGTGTTGGCGCGAAATTCACACGACTCGCCCGTTGCCCACCTGAACCCCATGCCGTTCGATGCGGCTGTGGCGATGGAAAAAGATTTGGCGGAGGATTTGCGCCGGTGCGGGTTCACGGTCACGGATGGACATTGAGAGAACCCGTGAACCTGTTCGTTGGGTAGATGCCGCTGCGCTTGAAAATATAGAACCACTCTTTCATGTGTGCATTTCATGAGGATAACAGACGCACACATTGCCCAAAGAAGCGTCTGGCAGACCTGTGAGAGAAATCTGCGGGAATGTGGCCGGCACGCGTATGGTCAAATAAAGCATCCGTCGCAATTTAGTGCTGCCGTTCAGCCTTTGTTTTTGGACATCTGCGCTGTTAACCTCTCACCATGCCTTGGAAAAAGTTGCTGGTTTGGGCCACCGGACAAATCGACGAGGCCTTGCGCCAGAAACTGGAATTTGTGCTGGAGGAAAACCGCGTCTACCGCGCCCTGCTCGATCGGCATTCACCCCACTGGCGGCTTCAGGACGCCGAGCGGAAAGTGCTCGCCGCAAAAGGCAAACCGTTGGGCTAGTTTTTACAGGACGTCATTACCATCGTCCAGCCCCAAACCCTGCTCAAATGGCATCGCCAACTGGTCGCCAGCAAATGGGATTTTTCCAACCGGCGCAAAGGCCAGTTGGGACGTCCCTCCGTTTCGGTCCAGAACGAAAGGTTGGTGCTCCAATTCGCACGTGAGAATCCAAGCTGGGGCTACGACCGTATCGTCGGCGCACTGGCCAATCTCGGACTTCAGGTCTCCGACCAGACCGTCGGCAATATTCTGCAGCGACACGGCTTTGGGCCGGCACCTGAACGCAAGCGCAACACGTCTTGGGCCCAGTTCATTCGCCGACACAAGGAAGTGCTTTGGGCCACCGACTTCTTCACCGCAGAAGACAGGACAACCACCGGCTTGACCACCTTCTACGTCCTATTCTTCCTTCATTTACGAACCCGTCGAATCGTGCTGGGCGGCATAACGCCGCTTCCCAATGAATCCTGGATGAAACAAATCGCCCGCAACCTGACCGTCGCGGACGGTCCCATGGCCGATGCCCGCTTCCTGCTCCACGACCGCGACACCAAATTCTCTGAGGGCTTTGATGCCATTCTCAACGCCGCCGGCGTTCAACCCATCAAATTGCCGCCCCAGTCACCCAACCTCAATGCCTTCGCCGAACGCTGGGTGCGTTCAGTCAAGGATGAATGCCTCGATCAATTGATTCTCTTCGGCGAGCGTTCCCTGCGCCATGAGCTCGATGAATATCTTGCGCACTATCAGCATGAACGTAATCATCAGGGACTTGATGTTGTCATCCCCTTCCCGGACGAGCGGATTGGACCGACAACGGGCAGAATCATCAAGGCCGAACGGCTGGGCGGATTGCTCAGTTTTTATTACCGCCGAGCAGCGTAACCAACCGCCGTTAACCGCGCGTGGTCGGTTGGACTTTCCGGTTCCAGCGCAGACACATCCTTGTCGCTATTGGCGATTCTCATCTCCCGATTCATCTGGCCATCCGATTTCCTGCCATTTCCTCGGATGGCCTTTCGCATTTGATTCCCTACTCGACCCGCTGTCATCAGCACCCTTCACAGCGGATGTGTTTTTTGACCATACGGCCAGTTGGTCATTAATCCGTGACACCCGTTCGGGCGGGATTTGTCCCGCCGCGTCGGATTTGAAAAGTCAAAGGCATCGCTTCCGCAAGAAAAGCTGTCACAGCGTGCAGACTGCAAGCTAAAACTTTATGCAACCCGTTGCCCGTTGCTGGATTGTTTTGATTTCCCCATGCTCCAAAATTACGATGCGTTTTACCTGACGCAGAATGTTCATCCGATGCGAGATGATGAACGTCGTGCGGTTTTCTGCCAGCCGTTCCAGCGCCTCGCACACGGTGGCTTCGTTGGCCTGGTCTAGCGCGCTGGTCGCCTCATCCAAAATCAGAACGCGCGGATCGCGGAGCAACGCGCGAGCAATGGCAATACGCTGACGTTCCCCGCCGCTCAATTGGACACCCTCGGCGCCAAGTTCGGTTTCTAATCCTTGCGGCAGTTCCTTGATAATATCCGCCGCATTGGCGTCTTCAATGGCGGCTTGCAACGCGGCATCACTCACCGCACGCGTGCCGTAGACGATGTTCTCCCGCAGCGTGCCGTTGAACAAAATCGTCTGCTGGCTGACGATGGCGAGGTGGCGGCGGGAGGTGCGCAGGTCAATCTCGTTCATGTCCACGCCATCGAGAAAAATTCTGCCGCTGGTCGGACGGTGAAATCCGGTGATGAGGCTGACGAGCGTGGACTTGCCCGAGCCGCTCGGCCCGACGATGCCAATGGCTTCGCCCGCTTGAACGTGAAGGTTTATTTTTTGCAACGCGGGTTGCACGCCGCTGTTTTCGCCGTAGCTAAAGCTGACATTTTCAAACCGAAATTCGCCGCGAACTTTCTCGACGGATTTTTTGCCGCGATTTTCCTCAATGTCGGGGCATTCGAGCACTTCGCCGATGCTGCACAGGCCATCGAAGCCGCGCGTGGCGACCGGCAGCATGGAGTTCAATTGCATCACGGCATTGGTGATCTGCCCAAAATATGTGGTCATCAGCACGATGTCGCCGGGTGTGAGTGGAATCTTGCCGCTAAAACTCAACCACCCGCCGATGGCCAGGCAGGCCAGACTGAACAGCATGAATAACACCCACGCCAGCGCGCCAAAAAGTCCGGCGTGCCGGTCAAACAGTCGCGCAGCGGTGCGCACCTGGCCGAATTGATCTTCCACGCGCGCGATTTCCTCAGATTCCGCCGCGTGCGCGCGGGTCACGGGAATCATGTTGATCATGCCGAGCACCTGGGCGCTCATGCTCTCCAGTTGTTTGCGCAATGATTCGTTGTAGCGCCGCAGCCGGTCGGACATCGTATAACGAATGACGGCGACGAGCGGCACGAGCAACAGAAACACCGGCAAAAAAACCGGCATCCGCCACGCCGTCACCGCGAGCGAAACCAGAATGGTGATGATCGCAAATTCGCCGATGTCTACAAGCTGCTGGCTCAACATCTGGACGGACTCGACGTCGCGCAAGACCTTGGTTTGCAAACTCGCCGTGTTCACGCGATTGTAATAGCCGATGGAAAGCATCTGCAACCGGCGCACCAGCGCGGAGCGCAACCGGACTTCGACATTGCGCACCGCGCGGCTCAAATAATTCACATAAATCATCGCGGTCGGAATGTTCATCAAGATGAACACCGCGCCGACGACGGCGTTGATCCACAGCGCTTTCAATCCGCCCGAACTGCGATGCGCGACGATGTCAATGATGTCGGCAGTGACAACCGGCAGAACCCAGACCGGACTGGCTTTGAATACATAAGTGACCGTCGCCAGAACCACCCAGCGGCGCTCCGGCCGGTATAAATTCAGCAGCGTGCGCCACGGTTTGTCCGAGCGGAATTGGTTTTCAATCGGGTCGGGCAGCATTTCAGGAATTTACACCGGCCAGTTTTGGAGCAGATGGGTCAAATCCGGCAGCGCCGGGCTGTTGGCCGTTCGGACATAATGGCCGCTGGCCGTCACGCCGGTGAGCAAACAAAACGCATTGTCGAAGCCAAGCAGTTTGCCGAGACAAAAACCGGAGTTGAAATGGTCGCCCGCGCCAGTCGTGATGCGCGGGTTGAGCGTGAACGGTCCTTCCGCGATGCTGACGCAGCCGGCGCTCACGGCCAGCGCATAAGCGGTCGGGTGGATGACGAGTGTGTTCACGGGAATACGTTTTTGAATTTTCAGGCCGAGTTTTGACAAACCCTCCGGTGAATGATCCGTCGTGTCTAAGCCAAGAACTTTTCCGATTTCGCCGGATTCCTTTTCGTTCAGGCCCAGAATCACATCAAAATGATTTTCAAAACGGACGATCAAATCCATCGCGCGCTGGATGTCCGCCGCCGTGCGCTTTTCAGGATCGGCAAGGTCAATGAACAATTTCCATCGCGGCCCTTGAAGCGCCGGACAAATCTCCCCGAGGATGGCCTCCCAGATTTCATTCATGCGCGACAGCATCGTCCAATTCACAAAACCCACGAGTTGCGAACCGCTGACTTTGGCGGCGAATTTTTCGCGGCCAAATCGCGCGCAGATGTTTTCCCAATTCATCTGTTTCAGCGATTCCTGTTTGTTCAGCATGATCTTGCCGTCTTCGAATTCCACCGCGTCAGTGCAACCCGGCTCGCCGATGGAATAAACTTCGGCCTGGTGGGAAAGATCGCTGAAGACCGGGTGCAGATTCGGATAACCCAGAAGTCCCAGACACGTCACCTGCACGCCGAAACTGGACAAGGCATTGGCCATGATCGGGCCGTTGCCGCCGAGCTTGGTCACCTGGCTGACCAGCTCGATGTTCGTGCTCCGGCCCGCCGCCACCGCAAGCCGTTCTGCAAATTGGGACATCTTTGCCAGGCGTTGATATTTTTCGGCGTTCTCGCGCTTGTCCACCACATGCAAAATCTCGTCAACAAATCCATCCAGTCCGATGAACGCCTTCAGTTGGTTCACCTGCTTCTGGGCGGCAAGCAATTGGCTGGCGCAGCGTTCGCGCATTTCCGGTGTGTTCATAAATTCAACAAATCTGCAATTCAAAGTTCCAGACACGTCGCCGCATGCGCAGCAAGCCACCCGGCAGCGGACGGCACTTGCGGCAGCGCACGCCGTGCAGCAATGCGGCTGATGTCCACCGGACTGGAGCGATGATTCACGATGATGAGATGTTTTCCGAAGCGCGCAAACTCGACGCCTTTGACCGGAGCAATGGGCGCTTGCGATGACGAACCGGCCAGCGCGGCAATCGGAGTTTCCTTGAGCAACACGACGGGGTGCATTTCGCGCCGACCATATTGCGGAGGAACAATCGGCATCGTGCGGCGCGAGTAGGAATGGCCGTATTGAAAGCCGAACGAGAACACGCGTCCCTTGCCGAGATTGATCTGCGCGATGGCGCGCTTGCCGGATTGAATGTAAGTGCCGACCGCCGTCCCGCCGCGATACGCCACCGTGGACCAACCGTGCGGAATGATTTCCTCATGCCACCGCATGCAGTCGAACGCAATGGCTTCCTCCTCGATGCCTAATGCGCGTCGCGCCAGTTCGCAGTGTGGTCCGTGAAAAACCGTGCCGCCGCCGGCAGCAAATTTTTTCACCGCCGCTTCGAGCGCGGTGTTGTCGCCCAAGTCGTAGAGCGAGTTGTGCGGAATGACAAGGTATTTGTAGTCCGCGAGCGCGCCAGCCGCGATCTGCGTCGGATGCAGAATGTCCACGTGCCAGCCGAGATCCACGAACTGCGCATACCAGCCGAGCAAATCCATCCGATGCCGTCCGTCGGTGTCCACTTCGAGCGGTTCGTAGAGGCTCATTTCAGCGGGGAACAGCAGTGCGACCTCCTTCGCGCGCGGCTGATCGAGCAGAGGCATCACCTCGGCAGCCCAGTGATTGCCCGCGCGCAATGAATCCTTGAATACGTCATCCATCCGGAACAACACGCCGCCGTCGTCGAGTCCACTGTAACCGTAAACGTGCAATCCCGTCGCGCCGTTCGCGACGAGCGTGCCGATGGATTCCGCGGGCGGCACGATGCGGTAGATGTCGCCGTTCACGTGGCGACCGAGATACAACCCACCCGTGAATGAACGACCCGTGTTCGCGTTGCGCATGATCGAACCCTCGACGCTCAACGCCATCGCGTCCGCGCGATTCTCGGCGTTGAGCGGCGACGCGATGAACAGCACGCCGTCCACGTGCGGCGCGCAGCGATAAACATCCAGCGCGCGCTGGCCCGTCTGCCACAGCGTCTGACCAGGTGGATTGAAGAAATAACCCCACTGATGCAACACGGGTTCGATGAAAAGCGCGGGTTCGAGTTCGCGCCAGTGCGTCTTCATCGTGGCGAGATATTCCTCCAGCACGTCGGCGAGGTAAGTCTGGTTGTCAATCCAGCGGAGAAAGTCCGGCGTGCGACGCGCGAAATCATCCGCCGTCGGTCGCGCGCAATTCACCCAGTTCAATTCGTCGGGGCGCAACCAGTATTCCGACGGCTTCAGCCCGGAGAAAGATTTTGCCGCGAGACCGTAGCGTTGGTTGAGCTTCGCGATGTTGCCGGCGCAACGCTTTTCCAGCCACGCAAGGTAATGTTGCCTGCCCTCCGCATCGAAGCTCGGTTTCGGAATCGGCTCGAACATCGTCTGCATGATAATACGGTCGTCGGGGCGGCGTCTCATGCCCTTGCCGTAAAGTTTCAACAAACCGCGCACGTGCTCGACCATCGTTTCCTGCGCGCGCGGCGACCAATATTTGTAAGTGCCCATCGGCTGGCCGTTCGGGCGCACCGATTCCTCGCCGCGCACTGGCGGCACGTCGCGGATGGTCGGGTAAAGATTGTCGCCGCAGAGATAGAGCGCGAGGTGCGTGTAATCCAGACCGCGCGCCGCCGCTTCCTGCATCATGAATTCCTGCATGGCGACATACGGACTGGCCGGCCCGCCGCGATATCGCGCGAAGAAATCCTCCCACGCCTTCGAGTCGAGGTTGATGCTGTTGAAACCGAGTCCCGCGACCTCGGCAATGCCGCGTCGCACAGCCTCGCGGTCGCTGAAGAACGGATCGAAGAAATTTCCGAACCAAATGCTGATGAAAGGACGATTGCTCACTTAGTTAACAGGGTGAACTGCGCTGGCAGGTGAATCGAGTTGCAAAGCGATGACTGTGTCCGTTTCGCTGCGGTCGGCGGGCGGCACGGAGATTTCAATACCCTGCTCGGTTTGAATAAAGCCCGCTTCACCGCCAGTCAGCGCGGTGGCGTGGATAATTTTTGCCGGAATCGCAGGCAGAACGAGCTTGTCTCCCGCCCATTTCAGAACGTGGACGTAAATGGTCTTGTCACGGTGCGTCGATGCGCCATAGTCACCGGGCAGGAACGGCCCGCCGCGCGTTGCGTAAATGCTCTCGCCATATTTGCCAAGCCATTCGCCAATCTCCTTCAACCGCTGAACTTGCGGCGGATCAATCTGACCATCGGGACGCGGACCGACATTGAGCAACAGGTTGCCATCTCGGCCCGCCACTTTGGCGAGCAACTGGATGCAGTCCTTGAGCGGTTTTGGTGATTTGTTCGGCTGGTATCCCCACGCGCCGGCAAGCGTGGTGCAAAGCTCCCACGGATGTTCGTTGTCGAAATTGCCCAACGCGCCGTCGCCTTCGCGCGAATGAAAATCCTCCGGCATGTCGGCGCGGCCATTGATGATGACCTGCGGCTGAAGGCGGCGAAGCATCGCGTAAACCTGATCGTGCTGCCAACTGAACCCGCCGTGGTAATGCTGGTTCGCCGGACGCTTCTGCCATTTCGCGCCACTCCAATCTCCGCCGAAACTCAACCAGTCCATCTCCCCACCGTCAAACCAAAGCACATCAATCTGTCCGTAGTTGGACAAGAGTTCCTTCACCTGACGATGATACTGCCCGCGCATCGCCTCCGCGCTCTGGCGCTGTAAATCGGGAAAGAAAAATCCGGGAAAACGCCAGTCCAAAGGCGAATAGTAAAGCCCCACGTGCAGGCCCGCCCTGTGAACCGCCTGCACATACTCCGCGACAAAATCGCGTTGCGCGGCGGTCTTCACACTGGTGAACGTGTTGGTCGAATCATCAAACAGACAAAAACCATCGTGATGACGGCTCGTCAGCACCGTGTATTTCATCCCCGCAGCCTTCGCGGTTTCCGCCCACACGTCGGCGCTGAAGTTTGTGGGATTGAACTGGCTGGCGAGCTTCGCGTATTCCCCGACTGGAATCTGCTCGTTCCATTGCACCCACTCGCCGCGTCCGGGAATGGCATAAAGGCCGAAGTGGATGAACATGCCGAAACGCGCCTCGCGCCACCACTTCATGTGCGCGTCCTGGTCGTCCGCCTTTGCCGGCTGGAGAAACAACCAGACGCCCAGCCAAGCCGCCAGAAAAATGCCCCGTCGAAATATGGATCGGTGTCTCTTCATTTGGTCACGCTTTCGTTTTGGCGCCATTAATGGCTGTTGTTGTTTGCGCTCATTTTTTATCAAAGAAACCCAAGTCCCACTCATCTTGCCATGCGATCATCGGCACGCCGTGGTGAAATTCAACCGGCAGCCAGACATAGCGACCGTGAATCGCGTTCTCCGGGTTCCAGCGATCGGCCATGAAGATAAACGCGTCGGGCTTGCCTTGCACGGGCAGAATAAACGTGGATTGCGACCCGAACGTATTCGTGATTTGCGCGCCCGTGCCGAGGCACGGGTTGCCGAGTTCTTCCCAATTTCCAAAAATGGAATCCGCCGCCAGCAGACGCGCCGGATTCGGCGACCAGCCAGTGCAATCGGACGTGAATAGAAAATAACGTCCGCGCCATTTCAGCATTGCGGGCGCTTCGTTGAAACGTCCGGGCAGAACGCGGATGAATTTTCCGGCGGGACCCAAGTAATCATCGCTCAACTTCGAGATGTGCAGCGTGCTGTTGCCTTCCGAGGCGTAGAGGTGATACGCGCTGCCGTCGTCGTCCACGAACAGCGTCATGTCGCGCGCCATCTGGCCGCCGGCGAAATCGCGGCGGAAAAGCAGGTGTTTCGGATAATACGGACGCGGAGCGCCGACCAGTTCCATTGCGTCGAGCCGCACGCGTTCTTCCGCCGTCAGCGGATGCTTTGTTTTGGAGGGAACAATTTCCGGCCACACGCCCGCGTTGGGACGAAAGCTGCGGAGAAATTGATACGGCCCGGTCACTTTGTCCGCCATCGCCACCCCGCTCAACGAACCGCCATAGCCCGCGCCTTTCGGTTCGAGGTGAAACCACATCACGAATTTATCCGTGCGCGGATTGAAAATGACCTTCGGCCTTTCCAATATGCAGCCGCGCGTGATGTCGCTTTTCGGATCGTCGGAAACCGGCAACGCGATGCCTTCATCTTTCCAGTTGTAAAGATCGCGCGAGGAATAAACATGAACGCCGACGTGCGCGACATTGCCGGCCTCGCCTTCGATTTTGTGTTCGCCAAACCAGAAATAAATGCCGCTGTGATACAGCACACCGCCGCCGTGGGCGTTGATATGGACGCCGTTATTATCTGGCCACAGTTCGCCGGGACGAAAGGTTTTGTTCGCAGTCATGCTCATCAGATTTCGCGAATCAACACCACGCTCCACGGCTCAACCGTGCGTTGCAGTTTGAAGTTTCCTTTCGCATCCGTAGTGAAAGTTTCTTTCTTTATCGCGGCGGCCTGCTCGCGCAACAGCCTAGTCTGTTCACGCGAAAGGTTGTCTGGCTCGCCCAATTTTTCCCAACCAGCAAGCGCGTTGCCGTTTTGTTTGTCGAGCGTCTCAACGAGGATTTTTAAGCCGGGTTTCAAGCCGGTAAGTTCGACATTGAGTTGCTCGGGTTTCCCAAGTGCCAGCGTTTCGCTGGCCTTGTCGCCCGAATCGAACGACGCCAACACCGTCTGCGGCATTTCCGGTGGATAGTGATACGCGATGGCGGAAAGTTTCCTCGTCTTGCTGCAACGCGTGACGATGCCCGCCGCGAATTTGCCAATCAGCTCGTCGCCCAGCGCGTTCAGGAAGCGATACGCGCGGAACGTCGGCTTCACGATGCCCTGCAAGTTGATCATGCCGAAGCCACCATGGAAAACCGTGTCGCCGCAGCCACCTTCCTCGAACACGTCCGTGAACGTCCAATACGACAGCGAATCCACCGTGCCGATGCCTTCCAAGTTCGCCTTGGTCACATAAGTCGCCGCCTGCAAAAAGTCGTGCGTAAAATCGCGCGGCGATGAACTGGAACTCCATTCCGTGCAATGAATCTCGGCCTTTGGAAACGGGCTTTCCGCCACGATTTTCTTGATGAGCGCGAGGTCGCGCGGCGTCGCGCCGACTTCGCGCGTGCTGCGCTTGAACTCGCCTGCCGTATGTTCATCCAGCGCCCAGTCCGTCGGATACGGATGGCACGAAACGAAATCCGCCGGCAGCTTTTCGCGCTGGCAGAACGCGAGGAACTGCTTCACCCACACCGGCTGCCAGTCGAGCGTGTTGATATCCTTCGCGCCGGTCACGACTTTGTGCTGCGATGTATCTTCTGTCTCGCCGTCGAAGCGCGCATCGGGAACGAAGTTGCTCGTGGCCGGGCCGCCGACGCGGAGCTGCGGGTCAATCTCCTTCAAAACGCGCGCGGTGGTTTTGTAGAGTTCAAAATACTGGCTCTTTGTCCCGCGAAAGAACGGATTCAAGTTCGGCTCGTTCCACACCTCGAAATACCACGAACGCACTTCTTCGATGCCGTAACGCGCGACCCAGTTTTGCACGGTGCGACGGATGAGTTCGCCCCACGTGGCAAAATCTTTCGGCGGCGAACCATTGCCATTCCACCAAAAAACTGTTCCTTTTACTGTCGCGAGGTCGCCGGGGCAGAAACCGAATTCCACGAACGGCTTGATGCCGATGTCCAGCAGGGCATCGAACAATTTGTCCACGTATTGAAAATTGAAGATTGCGCGGCCATTTTCTTCGCGATAGACGAACATGTCATCGTGATAAAGGCCGTGGAAGCGGATGTATTTGAAGCCGCATTCTTTCACGGCGAGGCGAAGTTGCTCCTGCCAGTCGGCGCGCAGACCTTCGTTCGCGCGGCCCGCGCCAATACATTCGCTCCAGAAATGTTTCAACGGTTTGCCGGCGTCACCGGCGTTGGCTTTCAGTTCAATGGGCATATCTTTCGATCAAGGGTGCAACCAAAACAGGCCTGGCGTTGGGTCAGGATGGTTTCCGGTTTTCCGCCCGCTTCGCGACTTTTCGCAACAGCCAGCCCACGCCAAAAATACAGCCGCCGCTGAATAAAAAGGCGAGGCGCTTGGCGCCCGCATTGGGAACGATCAGCAGCAGCAGGACAAACCCGCCGAAAATCATGCACAGCCAGCCGATGGCCCCCACCACCTTGGTGTTCTCCTTCACCTGTTCCACGGTCATATCTTCGATCGGCTTCTTCAACCGCCAGAAAAATTCCTCGAGGTTTGCCTTGTATTCCGCCGCGGACGATTCATAGAACAGTGAGGTGAAGAAATACCAGGCCACGCAGACGACAATCACCCCAAACGCCGTGGCAATGAGGAAAGCCTGCGTGGTCTCCTCCAGTCTGAGCGGGGCGGCCAGCCCCGGGATCCAGCCCACCAGGCCCGCAATGGTTGGCAATGTCACATGGAGATGAGACTCGATCCAGATTTGGATATGGACCACGAATTTGGTGGAAGCAGGATCCAAGACGGCCTGGGCCTTGACGAGCAGCATTATGGCAAACGAGGTGACCAGGCCGACCAGCGCGGTCGCCCAACCGGACCAGGGCGGCGTGCGTTTATAGAAAAGCCCCAGGCACATGGGCACTGCCAGCGGCAGCCACAGGCCGACGCCAAATTGATTCAAGAAGTCAAACAACCCCGCTGACCGCTGTTGGCTGATGACCAGACCGAGATTGATGATCAAGAGACCAAAGGCTGCCGTGCAGCACTTGCTGAGAATCAGAAGTTCTTTCTCCGAGCATTTCGGATTGATCACGGGCAGATAAAAATTCCGCACCAAAATGCCCACGCCTTGATTGACGCTGGCGTCCAGATTGGAAAGCGTCGCGCCAAAGATGCCGGCGATCAACAACCCCAGCATTCCCGCCGGCAAGACATCGTGTGCCGTCACCAGAAAAGCGCCTTCTTCCGGATGGCTTAGTGTCGGGAAGATATGTCCCAAGCCGCCGGGATGGACCACCGAAGCCACCATCGGCGGCAATATCCACAGCAACGGCCCGACAATCGTGCCAATCAACGGAAAAAGCACCATTTTCCGGGCGTGCGCGTCACTCCGAGCCATCAGATACTTCGCCGACATTTCCATGGAGTTCTGACCGAAGATGTTGTTGAACGTCAGGGCCAGGAACCAGAACATGATGAACTCGGGCCGTGCAATTTCGCCCCAGTGAAAATGGGAGGCCGGCACTTTATCCAGCAGCCCGGAGAAACCGCCCACCGCCGGCTGACACAGCGCAAACGCCGAGATCACCAGCGTCACCGTCACCACCAGGAACATCTGCACGAAATCGCTCGCCGCCACGCCAAATGCGCCGCCGACGAGCGACACAAACGTCACCATGCACCCCAAAACCACGATTACGATGGGAAGTTCAACCCCAAACGCGCCGGACATGAAGACGCCCACCGCATTCAAGCCCACCCCGCCAAAGAACATCAGGAACGGCAGCCGGATCCACGTCACGAACTGTTGCGTCGCCGCGCCATAACGCGCGCGAATTGCCTCCATCGGGGTCACCGACCGCATTCGCCGGAAACGGTAACAGGTGAACACCAAAATGATGACATATGTCGCAATGCTGGAGAAATACAGGAGCAGCACATATGGGCCGCTCTGATAAATCTTTCCCGCCGCCCCGGTGAACGTCCAGGCGCTGAAACTGGCCATCCACGCCGACACGCCCGCCATCCACCACGGCATGATGCCGCCGCCGCGAAAATAATCGGAGGTGTTCTTGTTCCGCCGTGAAAACACAACCCCCACCCCGATAACGAAGGCGAAATAAAAAACAATGCTGATGTAGTCGAAGCGTGATATCATAATCTGGTTGTTTAATATTTCCTTCCGGATTTTGTCGAACCGAAAGCAAAGCGATATGTCCAGCCCGCCAGCACCCGCCGGCGCAATGTTTGACGATAGGTTTTCATGGCATTGACGGTTGCTTTCAGCGTTGTGCCGGCTCGATTGACAGTCTCACATCATTCCCCGCCGGCAACACACCTTCGACAACCAAAATCTTCATACCGGCGGCGTGGGATTCGCGGATTTTCACCGAATCCACTTCCTCCCGCCCGCTTGTATCCGTTCGCAACAGTTTCCACGATTTTACCTTCGCAGTGTTGCCGGGCCGGGAAAAGACCAGACTCGCGCTCAAGGACAAGGACGAGGAATAACGCCAGCCATCCCCTTCGCAAATCATTGCGACATCAACCGGTGAATCACTCATCGCTGTCAAAGAAACATCGGGGCCGCCCAGGCTCCAGCCGTGCCCCAGATACAATTCAGCAACCGTCCTCTCACGTTTGATGATCACGCCGAAACTGCCGCGCAAATGGCTGTCCTCAAAATGTTTCTCCGAATCGGGCCGGTCGTCCTGCGCCAGCAACACGGAGAATTTTCCCTTCCGGCCGGCCGCTACGGTTTGTCCTTCCACCACACACGCGGCCAGTCCCAAATTCTTGCCATCCACTTTTGCGGCCCGGACGCTCCCGATCGCTGCTCCATCAGAACCGAGCGACGGTTCATAGACCGCCACAAACGGCTTTTGCCAGGCGTCCGATTGCTGGCGCACAATCAGCGTCGGCATGGGCGTTTCAGCATAGGCGGGCAATTCATCCCGGCCGGCGTGATCGCCCGGCGCGGCCACGGAAAAAATCCTCCGGCCTTTTGACTCCGGCATCCAGACCTTCATCAGGTGCCGGGAGCCATCCGGCAATCGGGCCGAAAAAACGCCGCTCAAATTTCCGGAAAATTCCGCCGATTTCTCGTCTTTGAAATAGTCATAGCCTTTCAAGCAGCCGTTGGTCGAAGAAAGCAGGGCGGTGGCGGAAAGTTGCAGCGGTTTACCCGCCTCATTGCTCAACACCAGTGATTGTCCGATGTTGTGATAAAGATAATCGTGAAAACTGTTCGTTGGATTTTGTGCGCGGGAACGGAACACGTCGAAGTAAAAACCGCTGCGCGGGCTGGTGCGGATGAGCGCGAGCGTCCGCTGCTGTTCCGCCGCCGGTGCGACATACCGGAACGATGCTTGCGCGAAACTGATGTCCGGGCTAACGCCCGCTTCTCCAGGCGCAGGTTCAAGGGCATCCAATTTCATTGAAATCTGGTCCCGGCCTATGGGGTAATTGGATTTGCCATTGACGATGACCGTGTTGTGCGCGGGTGGCTGGGAATAATACTCGGTGTGATCCGCCTGCCAGTAACTCGAACCGCGTCCCGGATCCGCGCCCAAAATCAGGCCCGCGCCATACAATTCCATGGCCAGCCCGTTCGCATGCACATGTCCGCCCGCCGTGCCGAACATCGCCGCCGCCAGGGAGTGGACGGCGTCTTTGCCATTGATGCGTTGCATCAGAACGTTCAGAGGCTCGCCAAAAAAAGTGCGTTGATCGTTCGCCGCCGCGCCCGGGACCTCCTTGAGCACGCCAACGTATTTGGTCAGCGCAACCAGGCTGGCATTGGAGGCGCGGTTGTAATTTCCCGTCGCGATTTCGCGGTTCAACGCCGCCGTCAGGCGCGTCTCCAATCCGGTGTCGGACCGTTCGCGCGCATCGGCAATTAACAATTCCAGCGCGACGGTGTTGACGCGCGGATTCACGGTGTCGCCGAGACCGGTGGCAAAACTGTTCGGATAGGTCAAATTGATTTGCGCGGTCAGTGCCCGTTGCAGAACCGGGTCGGCCAGCAATGCGCGGCCCGCCGGATCGCCGCCGACCAGAGTTGCAATGAGAACGATGTCCTTGGTCGTGCCGAATGAATAACCCGGCGCCTCCGGCCAGACGCCGGATGCCTGATCGTAGCCTTCCTTGATGACGTGCGTGAGTCCGGTTTGTGCGGACAATCGCGCGTTGAGCACCACGTCCACATAATACTGCCGGCCTTTGCCGTCGGAGTAATTGGCATTGTCTTCCANNATCAGCCCGACGTCTTTGCCCTGCTTGCGAAGGTAGTCATAAATAAAATCATAACTCTCCGCCAGCGGCGTGACGATGTCTTCGTGGATGACCTCAAACGAATCAAACCCAATGATGTTCGCCCCGCCGCCTTCAACGATTTTCGGCGGCTGCACATAGGAAAAGCCGTTCATGTAAGTCCAAAGAATTTCGCTCGCGTATTTGGCGTAGGCTTCATCGCCGGTCACCCAGTAAATAAAACCCGCGTCAGCCGCAGTTTGAATGATGCGCTCGTTGACGGTCTCAAACATCCGGCCCGTCTGGGAGGGATCGGCCCACTCCTCTTTCCCGGTTTCCTTGTTGAAGAGCCAGACTTTGCCGTCGGTGTCGTTGTAAGGTTTGAGGTCTTCTAGTTTTGCAGCGGGCTGGTATTTCGTCGCCCAATCGCGTGCGCCACCAAACCGCGGCGTCGGCACGGGCGCGTTTCCTTCACCCCCAACCGTCCGGCTGTTTCTCACAATCGCCGTGGTGTAATTCGTCTGCCAATTCATGAACAGGCGCGACGACATGAACTGCTCGTTTGTTTTGCAATGTTCCAGACAGGAATCCACGCGAGCCTTGAGCGCCGCATAAGATTCCTTCGCCCATGGGGATTGCTCCAGTTTCGCCAGGATTGCTTCGCGGTCTGAGGGCTTGACGAGTAGCCGCGGGTGCTCCGCCGCCGCCAGCGCGGAACCGGTAACGGCATCCCGCACCATCTCTGCCAGAACCGGGCTGGAAAAAAAACCTGAAAATTTGTCCCGCCCAACGTTCGGTCCTTCAACATGGGCGAGGATGATTCCGTAAACGCCCGTGGTCTTGTCAATCCATGGATACGCCCCCGCCCAACTCGGACTGCTGATCAACACCGCGTTCCCGGCGCTGTCGAGTTGCTCACGCCACTCCCCCAAGCCGTAAATGCCATTGAACTTCGCTCCGCGCACTCGCTCGGTAAGCTCGCCGGGTTTGACCAGTGCGCCGCGAACCTGATCCGCCTGCATCTCTTGAATTGCGCTTTTCGACAACACCCGTTTTCCATCGAACACGCCATCGTTGAAAATCATTGCCAGGAAATTTGCATAATCATGCAACGTGCTGCGCGCGCCGCCGCCGAGCATCGGACTGTGGCCACCACCCGAATCCACCGGGGTGAAATGCGTGTTGGTCATCCCGCACAGCTTCGCGATGCGTTCCTGAAACAACGTTTCCCAATCCTGGCCGGAGGCGACTTCGGCCATGCGTCCGGCCACTTGCATCGCCAGACCGCCGTAATCGAAACGCTCGCCGGGCGTGGAATCAGGCGGCAAGGGCAGAATGTGCTCCACCGACTCGGCCAGCGTCTGGTATTTGTCCACCGGCTTGTCTTTAGGCTGATATGGCGGATAACCCGATGTATGGGAAAGCAATTGCCGGAGCGTGGCTTTGTCTTTGGGATCATTTTTGAATTCCGGCAGCCACCTGGACGGATGATCATCCAACGAGAGCTTCCCGTCATCCACCAACGTCATGATGGTTGCCGCCGCCGACCACTTGCCCGCCGACGCGATGAATACCTGCGTCTCCGGCGTGTAATTGCCGAAACACTTTTCATAAACGACCTGATCATCATTTGCAACCAGCACCGCGGCGCCGGGATAATAACCGTGATCTACCCAGCCCTGAACCTGTCTGGTAATCGCCGAAAAATCGGCATTGGTCTGGCCGGCAAAAATCGGATTGACCACCATCCACAAACCAAAGACAAACGCCGGTAAACGCACCGGCGTGCTTCGACGGCAGGGAACATTTTGGTTGGTTGGATTCATAAAGTTGCAGGTTGATAATCAAAATAGTCAAAGTCCGCCGGCAGCTTCCCGCCGCTCACATCTTGCGCGCAAAGCCCGACCATCGCGCCGGTGAAATGCAAGCCAGCGCCGTAGTCATCGGAAAGTTTCGACGCATCCAAAACCGGCCCGATGTTCCGCCAGCTTTTTCCGTCCGGCGATGCACTAAATTTGAGTTTATGAAAATCAACTTCCGCGCGCAGGCAAATTTGCTTCCAATCGTTCACAATAATTCCGCCCGCGCCCAGCTCGTCGTAATTGCCGTCGTCCGCTAGCGTGATGCCGAGAATTCTTCCACGCGCCTCGTCATGAGTCACGCGCAGATAAAAATGCGTCCGCGTGTCGTAGTAACAGATCAATCCGGCGCTTTGCATGAAGTGCGTCGGGGAAAATTCGAGACACGTTTCGGCGGCGAACTGAAAATGCTGGACGCGCCGCACCACGAGACTCTGATCAAAAAGCGATTGTTGCGAATCGCGTCCGCGCAGCCGCAGCCAGCCGGAACGCTCGGTCAGGCTCAACCAGGATTTGTCGGCAGGCACGCGCAGCGAACTCCATTGCGCGCCCAGTTTCGTCGAATCAAAATGGTCGCGCTCGGAAATTGTCGGCCACGGCTTTTCCGGCAAGTCTTTTGGCGCGGGCCACGAAACGGAAACGTGATGCCCGCCGTTGGCGAGCCGCAACCAGCCGTCTTTCGACCAGACGACTTTTTGCAGGCAGGTTTCCCTGCCTAACATGCAGCGGCGTTCCGGTGTGATTGGCCGGCTGGCGAGATGCGCGAGATAGGTTTCGCCCGCCGGAGTTTCGACGAGTTCGCCATGACCGGCTTTTTGCAATGGCAAGCCGTAGTCGTCGCGCGACGTGATGACCGAGGTCTGGGGGTCGAGTTCGTAGGGGCCGAGAATATTTTTTGACCGCGCCAGTGAGATGCCGTGATTCCAGCCGGTGCCGCCTTCGGCCAGCATGAGGTAGTAATAGCCGCTGCGTTTGTAAAGGTTCGGCCCTTCCGTGAGCACCGGCTTGGCGAGAAGCTTCGTCATCAGCCCGACAAGCTTGCGCTGCTGGTGATCATATTCCTGAATCACGATTCCGGCGAAGCGCGAACGACCTTTGCGAAAATCCCAAATCATGTTCACCAGCCATTTGCGTCCGTCGTCATCGTGAAACAACGACGGATCAAAACCAATTGAATTCAACGTGATGGGTTCCGACCACGGGCCGAGAATGTTTTTTGCCGTTGCCAGATAAATTCCAATGTCCTTGAACGGCCGCCCCATGCCGCAGGTGCGGATGTTTGTGTAGATGAGCCAGAATTGTCCGTCGGCGTAACTCAACGACGGCGCCCAAACACCGCCGGAATCCGCGATGCCACGCAAATTCAATTGCGACCGCCGCGTTAGCGCGTGGCCGATCAACCGCCAGTTCATCAAATCACGCGAATGATGAATCGGCACGCCGGGAAACCATTCGAACGACGAGTTGGCGATATAATAATCCTCGCCAACGCGGCAGATGCTCGAATCGGGATGAAAGCCGGGCAAAATTGGATTTTGAATTTCTTTCATCGGCTCAATTCAGTTTCGCCGCCCAGCGCAGTGCATTGGATAAAAGTTTTTGGAACTCAGGATGCAGCCAGACTTCCAGGTTATGTCCAGGTGTCAGCACGCAAACACGGCCTGCGCCTTCGGTGCGCGTCCAGCCTGCCGGCTGAACGCCATGTTCCGAACGCGAGCGCAAGAACACATCCGCCTGCGCTTCATCGAGCGACATGAAATAATGTTCATCGCGCACCGTGAACGGCGCAACGCCAGCCGTCAGCGGATAACCGGACTTGGGTTCCATTGTCACCGCGCAGGAATCGGGATGACTCACAAATGCGCCGCCGATCAAGGCATTCATCGCCGGCAATTTTTCGTAGCGGGAAACGCCGGAGTGAATCACAACCAGGCCGTTGCCGCGCCGCACAAAATCGGGAAAGAGATGCTGCGACTCCGCCGC
This sequence comes from Limisphaerales bacterium, assembly GCA_003152145.1. Next base: position 9,131 of record PLZL01000350.1, on the reverse strand, counting down.
GAGCCAAGGACGCTCGATTTTTGATGACGTGATGTTGGCCTTGGCGAGAATGACCAAAGGAAATTCAGTCATGCGCTCCGCCGACCATGCCATGCCGTCTTCGAGAAATTCAAAATCAAAATCGCCGTCGCCGAGCGCGTCCAGCCCGCGCCGGACAATTTCCGCCGGATGCCACGTGTCATCGCAGAGAACCAGTGCGCGCGGCTTCATTGGGTCGTGGATTCCTGACGCAGAATGTTCCCATCCCTAGTCTCCGTCAAATTGACCTGAATGTTCCTGCCGTCACCCTCAAAGTTTTTGATTTCAATTTCCTGGACGCGGCCGTCTGCGAGTTCGACACGCAATTTGTCCGCGCTCAAAGCCTCGGCGGATTTCACGACGGGCTGGTCTTCGTAAGGTTCGATGACCGTGAGAAAGCGCGCGGCGTTGCCTTGCGCGGCGCGAATGGCAGTCACTTTTCGGCGCTGGCTCTCGTCACCGAGTGGATAATCGCCCCCAATGGCCACCTTGAAACGAACGGCGTTCGCGTTGGACAAATCCACGCGCACGACTGCGGGCTGGTTTTCATTTTGCGGTTCGGCGGGCGTCGCCGATTTGTATTCCTCGCCAGCGATTTTTATTGGCCCGCCAAAATAATCTTCGTTCGCGCGCGGCGGCTGCTGGACATTTTCAAATTTCGGCGCGAGTTCGGACAGCGGAATTTCTTTTCCGTCGCGCGTCACGATCCGTGCATTCGCCCAAAACAGCGTCGGCAGTTTTGCGAGTTCCGTTTTCGCTTCCAATTCAAGCTGCCTAACGCCTTCGACAGAAACGTCAATGTCGGCTCTGCCCAAAATCCACGCGCCGAATTTTCCATCGGCCAGCGTTTTTCCGTCGCCGCGAACGGTGTAAAACAGGCGCTTTTGCACGTCACGCAATTCGGGCGCGGCGCCGACCATGATTTCCTGCTGCTGCGGCCAGAGCGAGTGAACGTCCAGTTTCAAAACGCCGTCCTCATTGCCGACGGAACGCGAACCTTCGTTGTCCGCGCTTGGCCCCCATCGTTCGATGTAGCGGGCAACAGCGGGCGCGGTGACGGAATACCAATTGCAATCCGTGACAAACTGTGCGCTGCCGATGGGATCAGGATTCCATTGCGCGTCGTGGCGCAGAAATTTTTTCTCCGGCGCATCGAGGCCAAGAAAGCCTTTCAGTTGCAGCAGATTTTCAAACGTGTGCGTCCCGCCCTGCGGGATGCCTTTCACAAAATCGGCGAGCACGACGTAATCGTCCATCACGAGCAGGAGCCGGCGTTGCAGAATTTTTTCCGTGAAGCCGGTGAGCGTTCCGTAGGCCGGCGCATTCGTCGGAATCGGCACGGAGCGGCCTTCACGCCAGCCTTTTTCGGCAAACGTTTTTACCGGCACATAATCATAGACCATCCCACCGAAGGGCGGATTCGACCAGCGCGTATCCGTCTCGACGACCGCCGCCTGCATTGCGTTGCCGGTGTGGAACAGCAGCCGTTCGCCGGGATTGGCTTCCTGCATTTTTTCATCCACAACAACCATGTTGTGATTCACCGAAGTCTGGCAGTAAAATTTATACATGAACGGCTCATAGACCCAGAAGACGGATTCAGGATTCCAGAAGCTGCGGCCGTAGCGCATCAGCGAAAGCAAATCCGTGCGGTCATAATGCCCGTGCGCCCAGCCGTGCGTGCCGTAGTGCAGCGCGGCCTGAATCTGCTCGCGGATCGGGCGGTTCGTCGTCTGCGAGCGCAACATCGCGAGACCGACGTTGTCTGCAAACGCGCCTTCGCGGAATTTTTCCGGCGTGTTCGTTGGCAGATCCGGCACGGCGTAAAGCAAGTCGCGTTTGCCGCCGCCCATCTTGATGATGGCCGCATAAGCAGGATCGCGAAACGCGTAGTAGGCGATCTCAAACGGCTGGCCGCTGACCTCGGTGCGGTTGCCGGAGACCTGGCTTTCCGTCGAATCGTTCACGCCGAACATCACGCCGCGCCAGTCAAGAAACAGCAGCAGGCTGTTCCACATGTCGCGGATCGTTCGATACGGCTTCGTGTTCGGCCCGTAAATTTCCGCGTCCATGCCGAAGGGTTTCCGTTGTTCCTCCGGCGTCGTGCCACTGGTGACGCCACCGCTCAATTCCGCCTTGAGCAACGCCTTTTTGGAAAAGTTCGCCGGAACTTTCATATCGAGAAAGTTCACGCCAAACGGTTCGTAGGCGAGCGCGGCCTGTGTAAATTCGCTCGCGCACCACATGTTGTAACCAATGGAACATTCATACCACCAGCCGTCGTCCATCACGCCTTTGGCGAGTTGATCGCAAAGTCCCGACGGCCCCGAAAACCATCGTTGAGCCTCGACGAGGTCCTGCATGGCGAGCGAGCAGTAAAACGCGCCGCAATCCTCGGAGAGATTCCAGTTGTTGATCGGGCCGTAATCGCTGGCGCGGTCAATCGTCTCAATAAAAATACGGAATGTATTTTCAATCTGCCGCCGGTCGTCCGGCGTCAGCACGCCTGACTCAAGAATTGCGTCGTAGGCCATCGCGATGTGCTGGAAGAAATGTCCCTCTTGCACGAGGCTTTGATTGCAGCCGCGCAGGGTCACAGGATAACCGTTCGTCGGATTGGAAAGCCGCCGCAGAAACAGCGCGACTTTTTCCGCGTGCGCTCTGTTGTGCGTAAGCTGCCACGAAAAGGCGCACGCGAGCAGATCGTTTTCGTTTTGCGTGGCAAAAAGAAATGGACCGTAAGTGTCGTCGGGATCGTTGCGCGGCGGCTTGGCCACTTCCGGCACACGCCAGTTTTCGGCGCGACGCACGGTGTCAGCCTGTGCGTCGCATGCCCAATCATACTTCGCCACCTTGTCGCGGACTTCCTGCCAGCGCGGCGCCGTGTGCATGATGTGAGGATGCGGCACTTCGCTCGTCGTGATGAATTTCAGTTGCGTCGCCGTCGCGGCGTCGCCGTTCGCGATGGCCTGCAACGCCTGTTCCTCGTGTCCGCCGGGCGGAACGCGGTCGGAAATTTTCACCGTCAACTTCACCGTGCGGCTCTCGCCCGGCGCGAGTCGGAGCGAACTTGGTTCAATGGTGGATACCATTTCCTCCCAGCCGTAGCGCACAAAGTTGAGCGTCACAGACTGCGGCGTGTCCGTGCAATTGCCCACATGCACTTCATACTCGACGCTGCTCCCGCCCTGCGGGACGGCTACGGCTTTTCCGCGCACGTCGCATTCAAGTGCAACGACCGGCGCTNNGCGGCAATTTTGAACTCCTTGACGTATTTCAAAAACGCAAATCCGGCCTGGTCAAATTGAAACGCCGACCACGGCAGCGTGACCGTGTGCCAGCCCTTACCGCTGACAAGCACCGTGCCGCTCACCGGTGTTTCCGGCGTCGCGCCGCGCGGCGCGCGCTGGATAGTTGCCGTCAATTCCACTTCGCGCGCGTCGGGCAGTTTCACTTCGAACCGCACCCCGTAAAACTTCTGCCACTCGGCGGCGCTGTCGTTGAGCACGCGGAAGCCGTGCTTGTATTGGCCNNATGATGAGTTGGCCGCGTATATTTTTTTTACGCGGCTGGCAAAGGCGTCGCATTCTTTACAGTGGTTTCGTGGATCATGACAGAAGACGGCTTGGAATTAAATTGTTTTGATGGGTTTCCCTGTAAACCTTGCATGTTTTCAAGCCGTTCACGGCGAAGCTTTCACAATTTTCGCCCGCTCATCGGCCCCAAGCCGGGCGGGAATGCCCGCCGAACGTAATGCGGCCACGGATATGATTTAAAAACACCCGGCATTCGTCGTTTGCTTCGCCAGGATTTCAGATGCTCGGGAGGCGGATTTGACGCCGTGGAAACAGTCACACGTTCGCGCAGACGAAGTGGGTTGTGCTCACCGAGGAAGGAAAGCTGAAATGAACGAAAAACCCGTTGACACTAACGGCACTGTGCGGTATTACTTAAGGTATGACTACGACGAAAATTGTGAGTTTTAAGGCGCCGCTGAAAATCTTCCGCGCCCTGCCCGGCGCGCACAAGGGACGCAGCCGGTTCATCATCTCCGCACTGGAGGAAAAAATATCACGGCGCGAATCGGAATGGCAGCCGACGACGGAGCGCGGCAGGCGGCTCAAGGCCATACTTGACCGGGGCGCGGCGGAGCGCGGTCCATTGTTGGACGATGAAGGCATTGCCGCCGAACTGCGCGAGCGGCACGGAGGCATCCAGTGAAAACCTTTTTGGACGCCGGGGTTTTGTTGACTGCCTGTAAGGGAAATTCGGCAAGGAGTGTTGCGGCAAAAATCGTCCTTGAGGACGAGACGCGCGGATTTTTCACGTCGGATGCGGTGAAACTAGAATTGCTGCCCAAGCCGATATTTGAAAAACGCCGGGCGGAAGTGGAATTTTACAACGCTCATTTCTCCGACGCGGAGGACAGCGAGCCATTCAGCGTGGAATTGGGGCGCGATGCTCTGGCCCTGGCAAAAAAATTCGGCCTGGCCGCGATGGATGCCTTGCACCTGGCCTCGGCCATCCGCCAGGGAGCGGACGAATTCATCACCAGCGAATTGCCGGGCAAGCCGGTGTTCCGTGTCACCGGGATCAATGTTGTTTCGCTTTACTCGCTTTAGCCGAGTTTGAATCCACCGCCCGATCCTTGACAGAAATTCGCAAATCTGCTTTCATAAGCTCATGGTAGGAGCAGAGCTAAAAATGCCACCTGTTCACACGGTTGTGCATGTGCCATCGTATAATCACTGTTATGAATAGGCACGGCGCACTCACACTCTTGGTTGGCGCGCTCCTGCTGGTCGGTTGCTCCGCGCAGGAGCCAAGTCGGAGCGCACGGCGGTGTATTGACCTCTTTGAAATCGGCAGGCTTTCCGACGCCACCGACCCTCAGACGGAATTGGTGACGACCAAGTTCCGCCTGCTTGAGCGAGTGGAGGTGTGCTCCGATATGGGGCTCTCGCAAGAGCAATCCAACGCCGTCCGCAGGATATACGAGACACCTTGGGAGCAAATTCCCGGCTTGACCGAGTTTCGTGCCCAGCAGAAGGCGGCGAGGCAAAAGGCTGATCTCACCCAGGAGGAGCGGGCATCCCTGAACCGTGCATCTTCACGGGGAATCGGGAGGATTTCGGCCCAGTTCCGCGCGCAGCAGATCCGGCTCATTCTTTCGCCGCAGCAAGTTGAGCGCCTCGAAGAACTCGTCCTGCAAACTCGCGGATCCGTGCTGATTGTGATTGACACGAACTTGGCAGCCGCTCTGAAGCTCGGTCCGGAGCAAATGCAACGAATGCGCGATGCCATGGGGCAGGCAGATGAGAAGATGATCCCCGCCTTTCAACAGTTCGGTCGGGGCTTCTTGGCCGGATACTCGGCAAATGAAACGGCGGACACTCGCACACGCGAGATGAAGGCACAAATCCCGAAACTAAGGCGGATGGTCGAGGAGCGCGATGAAGCCCTGACACGAGTGTTAACACCGGAACAACAAAGTCGGCCCAAGGCCCAGGAGGGGAAACCGTTCCCAATAGAATGGGACCCTTGGGAGTTCATGAAGCAGCCCTTTGAGAAAGCAAATTCATAACAAGATTGGATGAGAAGGCAGAGGCTCTTCCCGAAGAGCCGGATTAATGAAAATGCGTTGATTGTTTGTAGTAAAAGCAGCCATTGTCGTGCTTGAACATCCACCCTATCACAAGACCGGCGACATGATCCCGCCGCGCTCGTCGTGCAATTTCGCCGTGTCCAGCCCATCCAGCACCAGCACGCCTTGCAGCGAGGAAATCAATTCCGCCCTGCTCCACGACCAGACAATTTCGCCCGCCGGATTGAATTCGAGCAATTGCACGCCGGAACTGCCGAAGCCCGGCCCGTGCCCCTGCCAATTTGCGAGAACAATGTTTCCGTCCGGCAACAACTGGAACATCGCGTAGAAAAACGGGCGCACCTTCTCCGGCACGGACTCCCTGCCCCCAAACTTGCGGAGAATTTTCCCGTCCGGATCGAGTTTTACCACGAATGCGCCGTAGCCCGCCGTCACCAGCAGATTTCCATTCGGCATCCGCAGCGATTTCCACGCGTGATAAAATCCGGCGATTGGAAATTCGCGGAGGTATCTGCCATCACACGAGCCTTCGCGGATGCGGTCGTTGCACGACATGAGATAAGTCCCCTGCTCCGTCTGCCGGATGAGCCGGACATAATCGCCGAGAAAAGCCGCCCGGTGAATTTCCCTGTCGTTCGCGTCCAGTTCCACCACCACAACGCCTTTCAGGCGTGTAGGACAGCGCGTCTCGCCTGTCTCACTATTTAGTTTTTTGTTTCGTGAATCAGGGACAGGCTGGAAGCACTGTCCTACGACGTCGAAAACATCCACGCCAGCCACGATTGTGTTTCCATTCGATTGCCGACGCGCCGCCGTCACACCTTCGAGCGCTGTGAACTCTTTCACAACTTTTCCAGTCGTGATGTCGAATTCGGTATAGCCGTGATGATGACCGAT
>PLZL01000350.1:0-2592 GCA_003152145.1 Limisphaerales bacterium | reverse complement strand
GATCAACTGACATGTTTGAGCTGAAACACGATTAAATTTGTGACACCATACCGGCTCCGTTCTACTTTGTCTTGAAACGGATGACGGTGACTGAAGAGGCGGGGAACTCATGAGCGAAGTTCGGAGCCGCATTCGTAATGAGAACCGGCCGGGGCGCGACCTTCATGGGTTCCTCGACGGAGTTCACGTCGCCGGGATTGCCGGTGAGCACTTCCCCGGAAGCCGCGGCACCCACCTCGCGCACGCCTTGAAAATTGATCTGCAGTGAGCGCAGTTCCGGCGCCATGTTCACCACTTTCAGGATCAGGTCGCCATTGGCATCCATGCGGCCGACAGCGGCGTAGATGCCTTCGGGCATTTCCACCGGCAGCGAGGTGTCGGCGCGATTGTTGTAGAACATTTTTTGGGCGTAATAAGAGGGCGACCCGAATGAGGTCAGGGCATCGAAGCCAATCAAATCCGTGGTCCAGGTGGCGCCACCGGAGAGCCAGGTCGGGGTGATGGGATTGACGTTGGCGAACAGCGGCGCGTAGCAGGCGCCGATAATCACATCGGAGTTCCGCTCCAGACCCGTCATGAAGGCCGCGTCCCCCAGAGCCTGGGCCAGAGTGGGCGTCACCAGTTTGCCCTCCTTGGAGGCCCATTCACCGATGAAAATCTTCATGCCGCCGCGATCGGTCTTGTCGTAGCGGCACGAGTTGTCGGCCATGGCGAGGGCGTTCTTATAAAAATGGTCGTCCTGAATTTCAGGCGTGAGCGTCCGCAGATGCGTGCTGGCGATCAACCTGAGGTCCGGATATTTTTCCTTGAACGCTTTTTGGAACTGCGCGAAACGTTGCTCATAGCTGCCGGAGCGGTCGAAGCTGTCCTCGTTTCCGATTTCGACGTAACGGAGTTTGTAGGGCTTGGGATGGCCGTCTTTGGCGCGTTCAGCTCCCCACTTGGTGGTCTTTGCGTCACCGGCGATGTATTCAACTTCTTCAAGCGCTTCCCGAACGTAAGGCGCGAGGTCGGGTCCGGGTTGAACGAGCGAGTTGGTGGTGCCACGACCGCCGACACAATAGCCGGCGAAAACGGCGAGGATCGGCTCCGCCTTCATGTCTTCGCACCACAGGAGAAATTCGAGGAGCCCCAGGCCGTTGTTGGAATAGAAACGCGAGGGCGCCCACCGGCCGGAGCGGTCTTCGATGATGTGAATCGTCTCTTTCCAAGCGAAGCGATTTTTCAGGTCGCGTCCCTCGACGCCATTGCCGCCGGGAAAACGGAGAAAGCCGGGATGCAAATCAACAAGAAGTTGCATCAAGTCGGGACGATTGCCATTCGGGCGGTTGTTGTAAGTGGGCGGAAAACAGGAAACCAGGCTGAACCAGACAGAGCCGGGGCGATTGGCGCTGATGACGAAGCGGTTGTCCTTGGAGGGCGCGACATCGGAACCGGTCTTAAGTTTTAGTTCGTATTTTTTCCAGCGGGTGGTCGGCGCCGGAATTTTGCCGGTAACGATTAAATGAGAGCCATCCGCAGCTTCGATACTCACCGTCAGTGGGCCGGAAAATCGCTCGCCGGCCCGGGCATAGAAGCTGATGCGATATTCCGTGTTCGGGCGGACAGCAATACCCCAGTAGCCTTCATTCGCGATGCCAGCACGACTCTTCTGGTCGGCTGCGGCAATATCGAGCCGGAGGCTGACGGTCAGGGCATTAGTGTTCACTGGATTTTCATAGTCCAACGCCATTGATGCTTTGGCATTGCCGTTGGTGATGAGCGACCAATGGTTGGCGGTGGGGCCTTCGGTGAAAAGTTCGGGACCTTCCTTGAAATTACGGTTCGCAATCATTTCCGCGTAAAGTCCGCCGTCGTAGGAGTGATTGATCTCCTCCGTCATCATACCGAAAATGATCGGATTAATTTTGATGCCCGGCTGGTCGGCGTGAACCGTCAACAAGTCGGCACCGACGGCAACCCCACAACTGCACGTGATGACAATGCCGAATAACGCCGCAGTGATACTGCGAATAATCGGTTCGTGCTGAATCGCAGCTCTGCTCAATGGACTTCCTTCTTTTGCGCAGGCGTAATCCAGACGGCCTGGCCGCCCGCAATCTTCATTGGCACGTCAAGCGTCGTCAATGAATCCACCGGGCGGGTTTCCACAGCGACGTGTGTCCGGGTCGCGACGGAATCGTTGTCCGAATAAATGTGGGCGATGTATTGCCTGCCCGCCGTGAGAAAGTTGAGTGGCACTTTCAACGTCCGCGCTTCGCTGTTATTGATTGTGCCCATGAACCAGTCGTCGCCGCTGCGCCGGGCAATCGTCGCATATTTTCCAATTTCGCCGTTGATCACTTTCGTGTCTTCCCAGACCGTCGGCACGTGCTGGAAAAATTCAACTTCCGGCTCGCCGCCAAACATCTCCGGCCGGTCATACCAGAAAATCCATTGCAGCGGACTATACGAAACGACTGCCATCGCCAATTGATGCGCATGGGTGGTTTGCAACCGGTGGTCGTAATAGCAAACCGTGTAATCGCCTGATCCGGCAACGTAACGCGTGAACGGCAGCGTGCAATTGTGTTCCGGCGTCGGGAAATGTTC
>PLZL01000238.1:3109-4070 GCA_003152145.1 Limisphaerales bacterium | reverse complement strand
GGCGCGAACTGAACTTCATTTCGCCGTCACGCCGACGTAATTCTTTTTGCCTTTGCGGAGCAAAACGTGTTTGCCGAAAAACAAATCGCTTGAAGTCACGGCGCGCGTAGCGCTGTCTTCGCGGACGTGTTGAGGTTCACGCCTTGACCTGACGCATGATGGCGGCAACGGAGGCGGGCTTGCATTTGCCCGCGGCAAATTCCTTCCGTGATTGTTTCACGGTGGCGACGAGTTCGGCGCGACGGTGTTCGGCAAGACGGCGTTGCAAGACTTCCAAAACGTCCTCCTGCTCGTCCACCGGCAGCGATTCAATCACATCCAAGGTTTGAGCAAACGATGTCATGCTTAATAACTAGCCCATTTTCTCCCGGCTGCCAACCGGAATCATGGGGGAATCATTTCGCCGTCACGACGACGTAATATTCCCGCCGCGTGCAGCTGAGGTAACGAGGTTCATACATTTTCTTACGCCAAGAACGGCGTGCAAAATCGGTGATGTGACTTATCTTCCACCATGACTATCACCCCTTTGCTCTTCGAAACCTATCTCAAATGTCCGACCAAATGCTGGCTCCGGTTCACCAACGAGCCTCCGTCGGGCAATGCCTACGCCGAATGGGTTCAAACCGAAACCGAATCGTATCACACCGCTACCGCCAAACGATTGACGGCAAACCTGCCGGTGGATGAATGCGCCTCGTTTTGTAGCAGCCGACGTGAGGAGGCTCATTATGATTCACCGGAAGCCCTGAAGACTGCCAAGTGGCAATTCGCCGTGGATATACCGGCAAGCATCGAGCTTGGTAGCAGCCGAGGTAACGAGGCTCAAACTTCTCCCTCCGAAAACAGTCAGAGCCTCCTGACGTCGGCTGCAACCATTGAGACTTGCCTCCAGGCCATCGAACGCATTCCGTCCGCCGGCCGGGGCCAGCCGGCGCAATTCGTTCCCATCCGTTTCATC
>PLZL01000238.1:0-2981 GCA_003152145.1 Limisphaerales bacterium | reverse complement strand
ATCACCGCGCTGCTCGCCAGCCCCGCGCCGCCCGATCTCGTCCTGAACCGGCACTGCGCCGAGTGCGAATTCCAGGCCCGCTGCCGGAAGCTCGCGGTGGAGAAGGACGACCTCAGCCTGCTGGCCGGCATGAGCGCGAAGGAGCGCCAGAAACTTCGCAGCAAAGGCATCTTTACCGTCACGCAACTCTCCTACACGTTCCGCCCGCGCCGCCGGCCCAGGCGGCNNAAAATCCACATCGTCGGCAGCGCGGAACTCAAGGTCGAAGGCACGCCCGGCTATCTGGATGTCGAGGAATTATCTGCGATTGCAACCGTCAATGTTTGGAATTGGACACCAGAGGTGGGTGATCAAGAACTTGTGGTTGGCAGGGGGAAGGCGCAGACTTAGGGCATGGGGCGTGCACGTCTCAAACTGACGGTGGATCCGGCCCTCAAAGCCGAGCTAAAGAAACGATTTAAAGCGGCGAACGAAGTCCGCCAAAGGCAACGACTGCAAGCGATCCTGCTGGCCACCACCGGCCAGCATGGGTATAGGGACATAGGCCAAATCGTGGGCTGTTCCCCAAGCACGTTTTCCCTTTGGTTGAATAAGTTTCTGTCGGGTGGAATCGCCGAGCTTTTACGGCGCGAGACACCGCCAGGTTCACCCAGTCCCCTTGGCGCTGCTGTGTTGCAGGCTGAACTCTGCAAGCAGTCGCGGCACGAATCGTCAAGAACGGCGGACATCGCTCCCAATTCAGCTGCAGATTCTCCGGAGTCTGGCAGCAGTAGGGACACAACCTGTCCTGAGCAATTTACCGAAGGCAGAAAATTACCGTTGGCCGCGAAAGCCTTAATTGAAATCATCCATCACAATCCGAAAGCTTACGGCATTAACAGAACCAACTGGACGCTGGAGAGCCTAGCATATGCGTTTGAGAAACAGTTCGGGCAGAAGCCTGCACGCAGCACGGTTGGTCGGCTATTGAAGCAAGCGGGGCTTCGTTGGAAAAAGTCGCGACAAGTCCTCACCAGCACTGATCCGAACTACAAAGAGAAGGTTGAGTTGCTTTTGAAAACACTCAAGTCGCTGAAAGCGGATGAGGACCTGTTTTTCATAGACGAAATGGGACCATTGGCAGTTAGAAGGCACGGAGGTAGGTGCTACACGCCGAAAGGAGAGGCGCCTACCTATTTAGCGCTGACGGCAGCATCAAAAACGAGAGCCTTGTATCGCAAGCAAGCCATCGATCTTATCAAGCAGTATGGAAATCTTGATTCTATTTTCAAAAACCTAGCCAAAGTAGCTTCAGAGCGAATCCGACAAAAGCTTCAAGGTAATGAGGTGGCCATGCGGGATCGCTTTGTCAGGAGCACAGTCGCCGCGGTTCAACACCCGTGTTACGAAAATTTTAAAAACTCTTCGCTGACCAATTTGAACAACGAATCCAATCGGCAATTCTTGCGAGAATACGGCTTCCATTCTCTCGTGCGCCTTTTGGAAGATTCGCCGGATTCTCCTTTCTGATGGCACGATGTCACGAACCTCTAACTTTCACGGTTCGGGCGAGAAGGACATTCACGCCTTCGCGGAAAGCCGCCACCGGCGGAAGCGCCCAGCGCCAACCCGCCCGCCGCCCAGCGGCGGCCAATCCGCGTAGCAGCCGACGTGAGGAGGCTCATTCTATTTTCCCCGCAGGAATTCATATTTCGTAGCAGCCGAGGTCACGAGGCTCATTTTGGTTTTCGGTTTTAATTTGAGCCTCCTCACGTCGGCTGCTACGGTTCTATGCGATGAACCAACCCAACTTCAATCGGGCGTTTTATTTGCCGCGTCTTCCCCGCGAATATTATCAAGGCGACGCGGCGGTGCATTGGACGCTTCCCATCGCGCACCGCCGGCAAGGCTGGCTCGACGAGCCGTTTCACGCCGCATTTCGCGAACTGCTCCTGCACGCCGCCGCCCGCGAAGGGCTTTTCTGTCCGACCTATTGCCTGATGCCAGATCATCTGCATCTGGTCTGGATGGGGCTGCGGCTGGATTCCGACCAGCTCAACGGCATGGCTTTTCTGCGCACGCATCTGAAACCGAAACTCGCGCCGCAAAAATTCCAAAATCAGCCGCACGATCATGTTCTGAAAGAAGAGGAACGCCGCCGCAATGCGTTTGCCCGCGTCTGCAAATATATTCTCGACAATCCGCTGCGCGCGGAACTGGCGTCCAATCTCGGCGAGTGGAAATTCAACGGTGCCGTTATGTTGGGTTATCCGACGTTGCATCCGCTGCAAGATGATTTCTGGCGCAAGTTCTGGAAACTTTACGCGCAGGCGAAACATCCAGATGCGGTGAATATTATCCGCCCTCCAATCAGGTAGCAGCCGACGTGCGGAGGCTCAATATATTCGTGTAGCAGCCGAGGTAACGAGGCTCAAACTTCTCCGCTCGAAATTAGTTAGAGCCTCCTTACGTCGGCTGCTACGGTCATTTGGCAGTGACCACGACGTAATTCTTTTTGCCTTTGCGGAGTAAAAGGTATTTGCCAAACCACAAATCAGCCGTCGTCACTGCGCGGGCGATACTGTCCTCGTGCTTGTTATTGATTTTTATGCCTCCGCCTTCAATGTCTTTTCGCGCCTGGCCTTTCGATGGACACAAACCCGCATAAACCAAAAGTTCTACGAGTAAAATACCCGCACCTTCCAGTCTGGATTTCTCAATTTCTTTCGTTGGTGCTTCGCCTTCAATCACCTCGAAAAAATTGATGTTTGTGTTAAATGAGATACCGCCAAAAAGAATGTCGCTGGCGATTTGCATTTTGTGCGTAGCTTCTTTGCCATGAATCAAATCAGTGACAGCTCTAGCCAACGCCCTATGCGCGACGCGCGCGCCGGGGTTTTCCGCGTGTTCCTTTTCCAGCGCGGCGATTTCGTCCTGCGACAAGAACGTGAAGTATTTCAGGTAGCGGATCACGTCACGGTCGTCGGTGTTGATCCAGAACT
>PLZL01000199.1:1770-7360 GCA_003152145.1 Limisphaerales bacterium | reverse complement strand
GCAGGTGCGCCTTCATCACGTCCGCGTCGTCGTTGACGTGCTTGAGCAGCACGGTCTGGTTGCCGAGCGGGATGCCCGCGTCCGCGAGCCGGCCGAGCGCGTCGCGCACTTCCGTGGTGAGCTCGCGCGGATGGTTCGAGTGGATGCTCAGGAAGAGCGGATGAAACTGCTTGAGCATCGCGCACAGTTCCGGCGTGATGCGCTGCGGCAGAAATGTGGGGATGCGCGAACCGATGCGCAAAAATTCCACATGCGGAATTGCGCGCAGGCGGCTCAAAAGATTTTCCAGCTTGTCGTCGCTCAACAGCAGCGGGTCGCCGCCGCTCAAAAGCACGTCTCGGATTTCCGGATGCTGCGCGATGTATTCGATTTGCCGGTCGAATTCGGGATGGAAATCGTAGCCACTGGCGTTACTGACCAGCCGCGAGCGCGTGCAGTAGCGGCAATACGCTGCGCAGCGGTCGGTGACGAGGAACAGCACGCGGTCGGGATAGCGATGCACGAGGCCGGGCACGGGCGAGTGCGAATCCTCGCCGCACGGGTCGCTCATTTCCCACGACGCGGTGTGCGTCTCCTCGATGCGCGGAATGACCTGCCGGCGGATGGGACAATGCTCGTCCGCCGGATCAATCAGGTTGAAAAAATACGGCGTGATGGCCAGCGCAAGTTTGGTGTTCGCGAGTTTCGCGCCGGCGAATTCCTCCGGCGTGAGTGTCGGCATCAGGCGCTGCAATTGTTCCGGCGTCGCAATCCGGTTCTTAAGCTGCCAATGCCAGTTGTTCCAATCAGCGTCGGAAACGTCGCGCCAAAAACCGCGACCTGCGGAGCGAAATTCCTTTAGAAGTTGGAGCCGGTGGTCCGATGGCGGCTCCCCGCCATTTGCCTGTGAATTGTCATCCTTCATTTTCTCAACGGGGAATTATAAATTGGAATCGCGTCCTGTCAAGTTGACCGCTTTCGCGCCCGCCGCGTTCAAGCCTCATTGGAGTTTATTTGCCGGGATGTCCGGTTGGGTGGCGGTTTCCATCGCCCGCCGTTGCGCGTCGAGCGCGTCCAGTCTTTTCACGGTGTCGGCGGCATTTTTTTTCGGCGGCGCGACCGTCGGATGTTTGACGACGGCGCGGGCAGCGGGCGCGGCGCCAATGCGCCCGCCAAGATAATCAGTGAGCGCACGGCGATAGGCGTCGGTCAAAACCGCGAATTGCGGGGCCATGCGCCACTCGGCCAGTGCGAGGTCTCGCAGCTTGGTTTGGAGAATGACCGATTGCCGTTCAAAATTGAAATTGCGGATGACGGCCTGCAACGAAATGGCCGCATGCACGGGCAGATTGGTTGGCGCGGAACGCATTTCCACCGGCACGCTCAAAATTTCGTCGAGCTTGTCGCGGCTGGCGGCGGGTGTCCACAGCGGGCCGGCGCCGCGCGCGGCGAAGCTGACAGTTTGCAGCGCCCACCATTTTTCGAGATCAACCGGCTGTGGAAAATCCGCGCGGAACGCGGCGCGAAAGGCTGTCTGCCAGTTGTAATAACGCGGCAGCATTTGGAGCATGGCGCGCAACTGTTCCGCGCCCCGATTCAGTTCCAGCAGGTCGCACACGAACAATTGCGCGCTGGCGCTGTAGATGCCGCCATCGTCGCCGCTCAACTGCGCGTCGTCCGGCCAGCTCAATTGCTCAAACGTCAGCGCGGGGTTATCGTGCAACACGGGGCGCGCCTTCTCGAGCGCATCCACGCCGCGTTCGACGACCATGATTTGATTTTCCGGCAGGCCGTTCACGAGCTTGTCCGGCGGCGACATAATCATTTCCGGAGCGCCGGTGGCGAGCAGGTGCTGCGCCAGGCCTTCGGTGAGCCATGCGGGAATTTCGGCGGACCGGTCGCCGGGGTTGTCGCGGTTGGCCAGTTCCAGCAGCACAGCGCCGGTGAGGGCGCGGGTCAAACGCGTGCGGGACACAACGTCCGGCAGTTCGACGCGGTAGTTCCAGACACCGGCGAAGCGCGTGGAGATGATGGTGACATTTTCGTCGGGCGATGCCGCCGGATGCAACGCGAGAAAAATCCGGCCGCGCCATGGCGTCATGAGGTCAATGCCCAACTGGCGCCAGAGCGGTTTCTTGACGCGCTCGGCGGAAACGGCCAGCAGCGCGGGATCGAGCCGGACCATTTCGGCGTTGGTGACGGCGGCGGGCTGGCGAGCGAGCGGGGAGATCTGTTGCGCTCCGATGACGGCAAACTGGCCGGAGAAGCTGGTGCGTGTGGCGACCATGTCCGGCAGCGGCGCCTGGGCGCGGGCGACGGCGGGAAAAAACAGCACGGAGAACAACAACGTTGAAGCGGTCAGGCGTTCCAGCCTTAAACCGGCGCAACACTTCAACGTTTGAATCATTTCCTTGCCGTTTTGGGTTCGCCCTTTGTCGGCGCGGGTTTCGCTCCGTCCTTCGCCGGTTTGGTTTCACCGCCGGCGGGCGCGGGCGCGGCGGAGTCTTTTTTGGCCGCCTGTTTGTAGCCTTCGCTGCGATAATCGGTGGTGTAAAAGCCGCTGCCCTTGAAGAGCAATCCGGTCCCGGCGCTGATTTTCTTTTTCACCCGGCCGCGCCCCCATTTTTTTCGCGCGCAAAACTCCTTCGGGCAGATCCGCAACGGTTTCGCGGAAATGGAACGAACGGTCTCGAACTCGTGCCCGCATTTTTCGCAAACGTATTCGTAAGTCGGCATCGGCAATTTGTGAACGGTTTTTGCCCCGCATCGCCGGGTCAGTGTGACGGCGTGTTGGTCAGCGGCGGAATGACATGGACCGAGCCGTCGGATCCAACCTCGACGTTGAGATTGTAACGCGGCGAACCGGCGGCGGGCGCGGCATTGGCGGCGGCGGGCGGCGAGCGCTGCATGAGCAATTGTCCGCCCTTGAGCGGCTTGGTGGGGTCAATGCCGGCGCGCATCCACGCGAGCCGGCGCGCGATGAGCAGGTCATCCCTCAATTTTCGGACCTGCGCGCGCACATCGGCCAGATCGTTGAACTCGTGTTCCAGTTCGGCCCTTTGGGCAATCTGCCGTTTCAATTCACTGTTGAGAAACGCGTTGTTCGTTTCGGATGCGGCGAGCTTCGTCTGCGTGAAATGAATTTGCGTGTCCAGGGCGGCGATGNNGTGCCGGCGGTTTCGGCCAGTTGGTTGGAAAGCGCCAGCGACATTTCGCGGTTCGTGGCAAGATCGTTGCTCAAATTCAGATTCGCCTGGTTCAAATCCTCGATATTGACGTTCGCTTTGACGATTTGGTTGGAAAAATCAACAATCGTGTTGGCGCTTTCCGTTTGCTGTGCGTCCGCATGATATTTGAGCACCACCAGAGCGACGGCAAGTCCGAAGCACGCCACCACGAGGATGGCAATCCCTATTTTTGTATTCATAACGCCTCAAGATGGCTGCGCGGAGCCGATTTGACAAGTCCGCTCCGTCAATTTTAGTTTTCCCGCGAAACGGGCGGCCAGGACGGGCCACCCGAGTTCAGGGTTTGGATGCCACAACTGGCGGCGTCGCCGGAGGGACGCTGCCGGTCACCGCGGCCGGTTTCAAATTGGGGTCGAGGATTTCCATCGCCGGGACTTTTTTCAAGCCATCCGGAAAAGCCGTTGCCGGGCCGGGCGGTTTTTTGTTGGGTCAGTCCCTGCAGGATGTCCGCGACGGCCGCGAGGCAACCCATTTTTTCGACGGGATTTTTCCCATCAGCTTGACGATTTGATAGCCACTGGTGGTGATGATGACATCGCTGAACCGGTTGTTGGTCCGTGAAAACGCGGCGTCTTCACGCTCCCGCAGCCTCTGCCCGCGTGGGAATAGGGGCAGCACGCCGTCGTTTTCCTTCGAGCCGGGGTCTTCGGAATATTGTTTGGCCGGTGCCGCGAAATCGGCGCCGCCACGGGCGGCCTTGACCAAATCGTCGGCTTTTCTGCGCCGGGACAGTTGCTGGCCGGCAGGCGGCGCTGCGTGCGTCACCGGGTCAACCGTGAAAATCAAAATATGGCTCACGCGCGCCATTTCAGGTTGTTCATAATCAGCCGTGTGCCCGTCGTAATACTTGTTCACCTCGGCATCCGTCGCGACGACTTTCAATTCGCGCTGAAGCACCGCTTGGGCGGTGGCCTCCTGGGTGATTTTGGCGCCCAAATCGGCTTCCGTTATGCCGAGGGTCTTTAATCGCTGGTCAAACGCTTCCTGCGATCCGGCATTTTCCTTCAGCGCGGTGATATGCAAGTCCTCCATCTTTTTGCCCGTGGCCTTGGCCAGGAGCAGTTTGGTTTCGATGAGCCGGTTCAACATTTGCTTTTGGATCTGGAGAATTTGCGCCGGGGTCAGGGCCTGGGTCTGCGCTTTGATTCCGGTCATCGTGTCGTCCAGATCCCCGCGTGTGATTTCAAGGCCGGTTCCCCGGGCAATCACGGGATTGCCGAGGGTTGCGGTCGTCGCCGCATTGGTGTCAGCCGCTGACGCGGCTTGGAACGCGCACAGAACCGCGGCCAACGCCGTTGAGAAAGATAATTTTGGTTCTAATTTGCATATTCAATTTGTCTTAACTCCGCCCAAACTGGCGGTCATCCTGATGATAATCAATCGTATTTGGGCGCCCTGGCACTCCCGATGCGGTTTCATTTTGCCGGCGGCGCTGCCGGCGCGTTGGTTGACACCGACATCAGCGCTTTCAAGGCGGGATCGAGAATTTCCACGCCGGGAGACTTGCTCAATTTTTCGATATACGCCGGCGCCAGTTCCTTGAGTTTTTGTCCGGTTAGGTTATCCTTAAAGTATTCGGCCAGAGTAATGTCGGACGACGGCAGTTTGTCGGTCAGCGCCAGCTTCCGGGCCGGCGTCTTGTCCAGCAGCTTGATGATGTGATAGCCGTATTGCGTGGTGACCACGTCGCTGATCTGGTTGTTGGTCAGCGAGAACGCCGCCGCATCGAACTCCGGCACCATCTGCCCGTGCGAGAACGGAGGCAATTCCCCGCCGCTGTCCTTGGAACCAGGATCATCGGAGTATTGTTTGGCCAGTGCCGCAAAATCCTCGCCGGTGCGGGCGCGCTTGAGAATGTCGTCAATCTGTTTCTTCCTGGCTTTGACCTGATCATCGGACAGCGGCGCGCGTGTGGCGGTGTCCATTGTCAGCAGCAAGATATGGCGGACATGGACCTGTTCCGGCAGTTCGGAAGCAGTCGAATTGGTTTCGTAGAATTTTTGGATGGCGGCTTCCGTTGGCGTGGCGTTCAATTCGCGGATCATCACCGCCGTCGCCGTTGTTTGCTGGGTCATTTCGGTGTGCCAGCCATCGAATGTTTTGCCGACGGCTTTCAGTTGCTGTTCCACCAACTCCTGCGAGCCGTAATGTTTGACTGTTTGGGCAATGTATTGGTCCGCCTCCTTTTTGCCGACGGCTTTGTCTGCATCGGTCGCCATCTGCAACAGAATTTGGTTCACAATCAGACTGTTCAAGGCGGTTTTGCTGAGCTCTTCCGGCAGGACCGTTTGCCCCATCTGGGCGGTTTTGGCTTTGAAAGCATCCATCACCCCATCCAACTGGCTCTGTTTGATTTCGAAACC
>PLZL01000199.1:0-1761 GCA_003152145.1 Limisphaerales bacterium | reverse complement strand
TTTTTTTATTTTCAGTTTTAACGGCGGTTATAATTTTACCACTTTCACATTGCTGATGTCAGGGTCTTTCTGAAGCTCATCCAGAACCGCTTGCGGCGGCGCGCTGTCCAGGTTCAACACCGTCAACGCCAGCCCGCCCGCCGTGTCGCGCGTCAGGCTCATGTTCGCGATATTTACCTTGTATTTGGCGAGCAGCGTGCCGAGATGGCCGACAATGCCGGGCCGGTCCTTGTTGTTCAACAGCAGCAGCGTGCCGCTGACCGGAATCTCCACCGGCGTGCTGAACAGCCGCACGATGCGGGGATTGTTCGGCGAGCCGAAGAATGTCCCGCCGGCGGAAATCAATTTTTTCCCGTTGCCGAAGACCTGGACATGCACCCATTCGTTGAACGTGACCGGCTCGTCCGATTTTTTTTCCTCGACGGTGATGCCNNGCCAGAAATCCGCGCAGCACCGCGCGCGTCACCGGGTCAATGTTCGGCAGCAGCCGCGCGTGGCCGCCGTAGGTGATGTAAAGGCGATCCGCGCCCGGAGGCGAAAGCTGCGCCACCAATTTGCCCAGCGCCTCGCCCAGCGGCAGGTAGGGCTTCACTTGTTCGTAGGTCTTCGCGTCGAGATACGGCAAATTCACCGCGTTGCGGACTTCGCCGGTAAGCAGATAGCCCGC
The DNA here is from genome assembly GCA_003152145.1 of Limisphaerales bacterium. The sequence goes on along the minus strand of PLZL01000199.1, from coordinate 1,094 downwards.
GATGACTTCAGCAACCTCGATGCCGCATTTTTCCTGCGCCTCGTTGGTGCTCGCGCCCAGATGCGGCGTCAAAATCAAATTCGCCTGCTTGCGATACGGATGGTCGGCAGGCAGCGGCTCGACAGCGTAAACGTCAAGCGCCGCGCCGCTCACCTTGCCGGATTCAAGCGCGGCAATCAGGTCGACCTCGGAAATGATTTCACCGCGCGCGCAATTCACGATTTTCACGCCGGGTTTCATTTTGGCGAACGCGGCGGCGTTCAGCATGTTTTTCGTCTCCGTCGTCACCGGCATGTGAACCGTGATGAAATCCGCCGCGAGATAAACTTGATCCAGGCTCGAGGCAAATTCCGCGCCGACGGCCTTGGCGCGTTCCTCGGTGAGATAGGGATCGTAGGCGATGACACGCATCCCGAAGGCAATCGCGCGCTTAGCGACTTCCGTGCCAATCCGGCCCATTCCCAAAACGCCGAGAGTTTTTCCAGCGAGTTCCGCGCCCTGAAAAAGTTTCCGGTCCCATTTTCCCGCGACCATCGTGGCATGAGCCTGCGGCACCTTGCGCGCGAGCGACAGCAGCATGGCGAAGCTCAATTCCGCCGTCGTCACCGTGTTGCCGCCCGGCGTGTTCATCACCACCGTGCCATGCTGTGTGGCGGCCTCGATGTCCACGTTGTCCACGCCCACGCCCGCGCGGCCGACCACGCGCAATTTCGCCGCGGCCTCAATGACCTTGCGCGTCACCTTGGTTTCCGAACGGACGACGAGCGCGACGGCGTCCGCCACGATTGGCAGCAGTTCCGCCTCCGGCAGCCGTTTCGGCAGCACGACGACTTGGAATTCAGGACGCTGTTGGAGCAGCGCGATGCCCTTCGGCGAAATTGGGTCACAAACGACAATTTTCATTCAAAAAGGAGCGTGAGTGTAGGCCAGGAACCGGGGAAGGTCAAACAATGAAATCCACTGTCGGAACTCCATGAGAATGTCCCCATAATAACTCGATAAGAATGTCCCCTTTTTGGCGGGGTTGCGGTAGCAACCCAGCCACAACATGGAGACATTAACAATGAGCCGGAAGGAACGGGATCGGATGACGA
>PLZL01000377.1 GCA_003152145.1 Limisphaerales bacterium | reverse complement strand
TTCAAGCCGAGCCGTTCCAGCACCAGGGTCTTGAAGTTGACTCGCAGAACCTTTTGCAAACCCGCCAGACATCCGATGCCGGTCACAATGCATAATCCCAGACCCAAACCGATTCCCCACCGCTCCGGCAGGATTCTGATTCCTGCAAAAGCGCAGCCCAGGAGCAATAGCGCCGGGAGGAAAATCTTAAAAAAACGCGGGGACCAGGCAAATTCCGTCAGGTGCCGGCAAAGCAGATACATCGCCACGGTGTGCATCATGAAAAACAGCAGGAAAGCGATTCCGGCCCCTTCCAGCCCCCATGTCCTGACACAAAGCCAGGTGAGCAGCAATTGAATGGCCGCCAGCAGGGATTCCGTGAGCATCAATAATCCTCCAAGGCCCTTCGCGATTTGTATGTGCCATAATGGCCAACTGACCATGCGAAAGAAAACTCCAACCACCTGCCATTGGACAATGCACGCGGCGGCCAGAAAGTCACGGGTATATAACACGCGCAATACCAATGGTGCAAAAATCAAGGTGGCAACAATTCCCGGAGTGGCCAGCAGCAGGCCGACCTCGACCTGCTCGTTCATCAAACGATTGGAGGCCGGGTGGTCTTTCGCAATGGAAGTCAGTCGTGGATAAAAATCCGTGCCCATCGCGGCCATGATGAAACCCACATAATAAATGGACAGGGTATAGGCGGCTTGATACTGGCCGACCGACGGCAGGCCCAATTGACGGGTGATGATTATTCGCGTGAAGTAGGCGACGACGGCTGCCAGCAGGCCGTAAACCATAAAGGCCACACCCAATCCAACCAGCGCCCTTGCTTCTCGTATGCCGTCGGGCAAGCTGACGTGAACCACCGGCAACCGCGCCTTGCGAACAAACCACCACGAGGTTAAAGCACCGAAAGCCGCCGTGGCCACCAGAAACCAGGCAATTCCCCGCTCCCGGAAAAAAAAAACCAAAGCCACGCTGACGACCGTGCCAACGACAGCGCCAATGATCTGGCAGTTGGCCAAGTCACGCAACCGTCTCAATCCTTGAAGAATGGCCAATTGATAGCCCGAAACCGCCGAGCAGATTTGAAACAATGCCATCAGAGCCACACCCCAGGCAAACTGATTGTTGCCGAACGTAACCCGGCTGATGGGCCGGCAAAATACACAGAGAATCAAAGCTCCTACGAGACCGCTCACAAGACCCACACGCCTGAGCACGGCGGCCGTCCGTGCCGCACGGTCCAGGTCGTCGGAAGCTTGGGCCATCTGGCGAACTCCGCTATAGCCAATACCAAGGCCGGTGGCGGTGCCGATCAACGCCGTCACCGATATGTAAAGTCCGGCAATCCCGACACCGGCGGGCCCCAGCAACACGGCCAGCGCCTTGTTCCGAACAAGGCTGATAAGAGTTACCAGCACCTGCGTTCCTCCCAGCAGCGCCGTGGCCTTGAAAATCTGGCGATAGTTGGACATTATTGAAGGTCGGGAGCACGAACAAACCGCCGGTATTATTTCAAATCGATTTTCTGAAACGTGCTGGGGCGAAGGCGGCTTAACGCGAGTTCGTCATTTCTTCCAGGTCGGATTGTGCCATCCGCGTGATCAATTCGGTGAACTGAACTTCCGGCTGCCATCCGAGGAGCCTGTGGGCCTTGGCTGGATTGCCGACGAGACCCATTGGTTCGGCTGGACGCATCAGGCGTGATTCGTGTTTGACGTGGTTTTTCCAATCGAGTCCCACCGCGCCGAACGCGGTTTCCACCACATCTTGCACGCTGTGCAATTGCCCGGTGGCGAACACAAAATCCTCCGGAACCGGATGGTCGAGGGCCATCCACATGCCCCGAACGTAGTCGGGCGCCCAACCCCAGTCGCGGCGCGCTGAAATGTCGCCGAGTTGCAGTTCATTTTGGAGGCCGAGCTTGATCGAGGCGGCCGCCTTGCAGATTTTGCGCGTCACAAAATTCTCGCTGCGGCGCGGGGATTCGTGATTGAACATGATTCCGTTGACGGCAAACAAGTCGAAATTTTTCCGGTAGATGCGCGTCATCTGCGTGCCGAAGGCTTTGGCGCAGCCGTAAGGCGTGACGGGCGCCACGGGCGTGTTCTCATCCTGCGGCGATTGTTCCGGGCTGCCAAAAATCTCGCTGGAGCTGGCGTGAAAAAAACGCGGTCGCCTGGGCAGTTTGCGGGCCAGCTCCAGAAGCCGCAACGCGCCCATTCCCGTGATGCGGCAGGTTTCCTCAACCTGTTCAAAGCTCTGGCCGACGTGGCTCTGGCTGGCGAGGTGATAAATTTCATCCGGCGCGGATTGCTCCAGGGGCAGGCGGATGGAATCCGCGTCGTCCAAATCACCGGGATACAAAAACAGGGTTTTCTGAAACACCTGCGCGTCGCTTTTCAGGGCCAGCAGGTTGGCGGTGCTGGCGCCGGGGCCACGGCGGAAAATGCCGTGGACTTCGTAGTTTTTGGCCAGCAGCAGTTCGGCCAGATAGGAACCGTCCTGTCCTTCGATGCCGGTGATGAAGGCTTTTTTATTCAAACGCTGACACTCTGAAAATCTGAAAAACTGAAACGACCAGATCAAATGCTGACACACTGAAATGCTGAAATTATTTGCCGGCTTTTCGTAATTTCGAAACCATTGTAATAAATATCGCCATCAGTTGGCTGGTTTCGTGCAACAATGGATCAACAATTTCTTTTTGAATGCCACAATCATCTCGCAACAACTCCAGCCAGAGTTGGGATTCGTCCGCTTCTTGGAGAAGTCCGTCCAGTTTCGAGCAAAATTCCGAATCTGATCGCGCTCGCGATGCCTCTCTGGCGTGAACGGCAACAGAGGTGCCGGAACGAAGCAGTTGTTTCCCCAAAATCCGCACTTCCTCACGCTCTTTCGGAAGGCTGACGTAGCAGCGGATGATCGCTGACGCGAAGCCTTGTGTTCGCTTGCGCAATTCTTCCGATAATCTGCTCATGTCAGGATTTCAGCGTTTTAGTATGTCAGGGTTTCAGCTTTTGCTTTTCAGCAACTTCACATCGGCATCCACCATGAGGCGGACGAGGTCGGCAAACTTTGTCTGGGGGGACCACTTCAAATTCTTGCGGGCCTTTTCGGCGTTGCCGATCAGGTGGTCAACCTCGGCCGGTCGGTAAAACTTGGGATCAATCTCGACGTGCTTTTGCCAGTCCAGCCCCACCTGGTCGAAGGCAAGTTTCAGGAATTCGCGCACGCTGTGGGTCTCGCCGGTGGCGATGACATAATCGTCCCCCTGCGGTTGCTGAAGCATCAGCCACATGGCTTCGACGTATTCCTTGGCATAGCCCCAGTCGCGCTTGGCTTCGATGTTTCCCATGAAGAGTTTTTCCTGCAAACCGGCCTGGATGCGCGCGATGCCTGTGGTGATTTTACGGGTGACAAAATTCTCGCCGCGCCGGGGTGATTCGTGGTTGAAAAGAATGCCGTTGCTGGTGTGAAGGCCGTAGGATTCGCGGTAATTCACCGCGATCCAGAAGGCATAAACTTTGGCTACGGCGTAAGGACTGCGCGGGTGAAACGGCGTCAGTTCGGTCTGCGGCGCCTCGCGGACCTTGCCGAACATTTCGCTGGAAGAGGCCTGATAAAACCGCGCGGGCAGGCCGAGCTGATGGATGGCTTCCAGTAATCGCGCCACGCCGGTGGCAGTCACATCCGCAGTGTAACCGGGTATGTCAAAGCTGATGCGCACGTCGCTTTGCGCGCCGAGATTATAGACTTCGTCCGGCCGGATTTTTTCCAGCAGGCGGATGAGCGACCCGGCGTCAGCCAAATCACCGTGATGCAGGGAAAGCCGATTGGAGCCCGGCGCTGCCGCTACCCGATCCAAATAGCCGCGATACGGCGCCGCCGTGCGACGGACAATGCCATGGACTTCATAGCCTTTGGCCAGCAGAAGCTCCGTCAGATAGGAACCGTCCTGGCCGGTAATGCCAGTGATGAGTGCTTTTTTCGTCATAAATGAGCATGGTGTTGAGTGTTTTACAATTTGACTTCTTGAAATGTTGAAACGCTGAAACGCTGAAACGCTAAAATCTGAAATCAGAAATCGGAGAACAGCGGCCGGAGGTCAGAATTTCCAAAACTTTTGCGTCTTTGCGTCTTTGCGTTGAAAGTGTTCCGCGTGGGCAAATCAAGGCAAAAGCTGAAATCACAAAATCGAAATCAGAAATTGGGAAAACAGAAAGCGAAAATCTGAAACGCTGAAATCGCCAAATCAAAAACTTAAAGCCGTTGAACAGCCAAACAACCAAGGCGAAAAGTTAAGCATGAAAAAAACGAAATTCATTTCCGCTTTCTGTTTTCGAACTTCAGCTTTCAGTCTTGCGCATCTTGTGTCTCTTCGCGGCGATTTCCGTTTTCAAGTTTCAGATTTCCCGCTTCTCCGGTCTCTGGCTTCCGGCCTCCAAATATATTTTCACTTTCAGTTTTTCCTTTTGATGGTCGCTTCGTAAATCTCCCTGAACTCATCATCCAGGTTTTTGGTGATGTCCCAGCCGGGATAGTGCGCCTTCATTTTTGTCAGGTCGCTGATGTAACAGATGTGGTCGCCAGCGCGGTTTTGGTCCATATACTCATAATTCATCTTTTTCCCGCTGCACGCGGCGGCCCGATCAAAGGCTTCCAGGATGGAAACGCTGTTCGCGCGTCCGCCGCCGATGTTGTAAACTTCCCCGCAGCGCGGCTTTTCACAAAAGGCGTGAATGAAGCGCGCCACGTCCAGCGAATGGATGTTGTCGCGGACCTGTTTGCCCTTGTAGCCATAAACCTTGTAGAGCCTCCCTTCCACGTTGCATTTGACGAGGTAGCTCAAGAAGCCGTGGAGTTCCACGCCGCTGTGGTTCGGGCCGGTCAGGCAGCCGCCGCGCAGGCAGCAGGTTTTCATGCCGAAGTAGCGCCCATATTCCTGCACCATCACGTCCGCCGCCACCTTGGATGCACCAAAGAGCGAGTGCTTGGACTGGTCAATGGTGAAGTTTTCCGCAATGCCCTGCGCGTAGGCCGGGTCGTCGTAATCCCAGCGCGACTCCAGTTCCTTGAGGGCGATGCGATTGGGCGCGTCGCCATAAACCTTGTTGGTGCTCATGTGGATGAACGGCGATT
>PLZL01000079.1 GCA_003152145.1 Limisphaerales bacterium | reverse complement strand
AGGAAAATCGCCTTGAACTTGCGCAACTCGTCCACCGCGCCGTCCGGCAGGACTTCGCCGGTCTTGAGATAGCGTTCGCCGCCGAAATCATATTTGTGCCAGTTGATTTTGAACCCGAATTTTTTCGCCGCAACGTCAGCGACTTTAACGCCTTCCGCCGCGACTTCCGGGCCGGTGCCGTCGCCGCCGATTAATGCGATGTCGTAAGTTTTCATGTCAATTTTTCATCTGTCGTAAAAACAAGAGCGGTGATGCTAACAATTTTGCGCCGGGTGACAATGGAATTTTTATGGCAACACAAGGATACAAATCATATTGTTTTGCATTATGAAAACAGGATGGATTGTTACTGGCATTCTGGGATTCAGCATTCTTCTTTTTTGTGGATGCAACCGGGCTGAAGTTCGCTTTTATGGCGCTTCAACTGACTTCCCTCAAACAACCACCGGTTTTGTATCAAAAACGAACTTGTCCTATACGATCGTTGTCACGATGCCAGTTGATCACCGAAGCGAGCATCACGGAGAACAAATCGCCGGAACAAAATGGAAGGCCTGTTCCACCGACGCCATAATTGACTCCAAAGTTCCTTCGTTCATCCAGCAACGGCTTGTCGAGGAATTGAAATCTTCGGGCATTTTTGCAAAAGTTGCCACACAGCCGACCGGCCCCGACGACATCGTAATGAATACCGAGGTGGATGCTTTTTGTTCTCAAGTCATTGGCGTCATTTATTCGCGAGTGGCCGGCATGAGCAGTTTACATGTGACATTGGAGCGCAATGGGAAAACATTCATGGATGAAAAATTTGAAAAAGTGGTCTCAGACGCCGACCCGGAGTATACCGGCTCACAATTGGCTTTTATCCAACAAGCGATGCGGGTAACCATGGCGGACAGCTTACGCGTGCTGATGAAAAATATGCTTGGCAAAATTGAAATCGAGACAGCTGTTTTGGAGAGAAGTTCGGTTCACTAAAATTTTGGATGTAACCTCATACGACATCAATGCCGCTTCCCTACAAAGTCGCGTCGCTGCTTTTTTGCTTCAACGAGCGGGACGAAACCCTTTTGCTCGAACGGGCGCAGGAGCCGAATCGCGGCCGCTGGAGCCCCTGCGGCGGGAAATTGAAAACCGACATCGGCGAGTCGCCTTACGTCTGCGCCTGTCGCGAGGCGAGGGAGGAAATTGGCGTGGAGCTTTCCCCGTCGGATTTGCATCTGACCGGCCTCGTCAGCGAGCACGGCTATCAAGGCCAGACGCACTGGCTTATGTTTCTGTTCGAGGTGAGGAAGAAACTCACCGCATTGCCGCCGCCGCACAAGGAGGGCCGGTTTCAATTCTTCCGGCGCGAGGAGATCGGGGCGTTGAAGATCGCGCAGACGGACCGCGAACAAATCTGGCCGTGGTTCTGGAAATACCGCGGTGGCTTCTTCGCGGCGCACTGTCATTGCCATCCCGACGGACGGAACGAATGGACATTGGAAGAGTCCACAGTTGCCAGCCCACCGTCCGCAGTCGGGCGCGGTTCGACTGGGGACTGAAAACTGTGGACTATGGACTGATTTATGGGCGAACCCATCATTGACCTGCACAGCGACGATTATTTCATGGGCGAGGCGCTGCGCCAGGCGGCCAGGGCGCGCGAGGCGGACGAGGTGCCGGTCGGCGCGGTCATCGTGCGCGAGGGCACAATCATCGCGCGGGCGTTCAATCAGGTGGAGGCGTTGAAGGACGCCACGGCGCACGCCGAGATGCTTGCGCTCACGCAGGCGCAGGAAATTGCCGGCGACTGGCGGTTGACGGATTGCACGCTTTACGCGACGAAGGAGCCGTGTCCAATGTGCGCCGGGGCCATCGTCCACACGCGGCTGGCGCGGGTGGTTTTTGGCGCGGCGGATCCCAAGGGCGGGGCCGCGGGGAGCGCGTTGAACCTGCTGCAATTTCCGACGCTGAATCATCGTTGCGAAATCACCAGTGGCGTGCGTGACGCGGAATGCCGCGCGTTGTTGAAACATTTTTTTGCTGCGCAACGGCAGGCGGGAAAGACCGATGCGAAGCTTTGATTTCTTGCGGCGATCATGTATTGCGGATCCGGCCTGCCGGCAGCACCCCCCAAACACGGGATGCAATGCGCTCTTCTCAAAAGCGCCGTCGTGGTGTATTAACTTGGAAATGAACACGCCCCACCGGGAAAATTTTCACTCACGATTTTGCCGCGTCTTTTCAGCGGTCGCGTTGTCGCTGCTGTTTCTTTTGCTGTCATGCAGCAAAACGCCGGCCCAGTCCGCGCTGGAAACCGGCTGGAACAGTCCGCCCAATGCCGCGCGTCTCCGCGCCTACTGGTGGTGGCTCAACGGCAACGTCACCAAGGAATCCATCACGCACGATCTCGAGGAAATGAAGGCCAAGGGCTTCGGCGGCGCGGTTCTCATTGACGCCGGCGGCGCGAACCAGTGGGGCAACGCCCAGGTGCCGCACGGCCCGACGTTNNCGGCCTTGAAATGAGCCTCAACATCCAGAGCGGCTGGAACCTCGGCGGCCCCATGGTCACGGCGGACGACGCCGCGAAAAAACTGGTCTGGTCGGAATTGCGCGTCACCGGGCCGACGAATTTCAACGCCGCTCTGCCCGCGCCCCAGAGCCGGGAGAATTATTACCGCGATACATTTGTCGTCGCGTATCGCATCCGGCCGGATCAGGCGGCACACCAGCCGCTCCAGAACTGGCGCGAGAAAGCGCTGCTCAAAACACTCGAACCGTTTTCCACGCCGGATACCACACCGCTGTTCAAGGAAATTCCCGCCACCCCCGGCGAGCAAGACGCCAGCGTGGCCGACGTGGTTGATCTCACTTCCAAACTCGGTCCGGACGGAAAATTAAATTGGGACACGCCTGCCGGTGACTGGCAAATCCTCCGGTTCGGCTGCACCGTCGGCGACCATGCCTACGTTTCGACGGCCAGCGAAGGCTGGCAACGCGCGCCCGGCGCATCTCATGATTCGTATGCGATTGACGTTTATGACGTCGGCGCGTTTCAACGTTACTGGAACGCCGTGGTCGAACCGCTTATCGCCGACGCCGGACCGCTCGCGGGTAAGACCCTGAAATTTCTCCACACCGACAGTTGGGAGGTCGAGGCCGTCAACTGGACGCCGACGTTGCGCGCGGAATTTCTCAAGCGTCGCGGCTACGATCCCGTTCCGTGGCTGCTTGTCATCGCCGGGCGCATCGTCAACAGCCGCGACGAGAGCGACCGGTTTCTTTTTGATTTCCGCAAGACGCTCGGCGACCTGACGATTGACAATCATTACCGCCTGTTCCGCGATAACGCGCACAAGCATGGCTTGGGAATTCATCCCGAATCCGGCGGGCCGCACGCGGTGCCGATTGACGCCCAGCGCGACCTCGGCTGGGACGACGTGCCGATGAGCGAATTCTGGGCATGGTCATGGGAACACCGCATTGGCGATGAAAACCGTTTCTTCGTCAAGCAGCCTGCTTCCGCCGCGCACACCTACGGGCACATCATCACACAGGATGAAGGGTTCACCACCATCGGCCCGAACTGGCAGGAACGGCTTTGCGACAATTTGAAGCCGGCCTTCGACAAGGCGCTCTGCGAAGGCATGAACCGCCTAGTCTGGCACGCGTTCGTCTGCTCGCCCGACTCGACCGGCATCCCCGGCCAGCAGTATTTTGCCGGCACGCACCTGAACCCGAAGGTCACGTGGTGGGAAAAGTCCGCGCCATTCTTTAGCTACATCAACCGCTGCCAATGGATGCTCCAGCAGGGATTATTCGTCGCCGACGTAGCGTATTATTATGGCGACCACGTCCCGAATTTCGCGCAGCTCAAAAAATCCGACCCCGCGCATGTCCTGCCCGGCTACGATTATGACGTCATCACCGAGGAGGTGCTGCTCTCTCGCGCCAGCGTGCGCGACGGGAGAATCGTTCTGCCCGACGGCATGAGCTATCGCGTCCTGGTTTTGGTAAACCACGACGTGATTTCACTGCCGGTGTTGAAGAAATTGAAGGAACTCGTCGCCGCCGGCGCAACCATCATCGGGCCGAAACCAGTGAGAGGTGAAACGCTACAGGATTATCCCGGATGCGACGCCGAAATCGCCAGTCTCGCCAATGAAATGTGGAGCGGCAAAGCCGTCAAAACGGCGCGCGAAGTTTTGCAGGCCGACGGTGTGCCGCTGGATTGCGAATTTCTCCCGCCAGCCAGCTCGCAACCGCCAACCGACTTCGATTACATTCACCGCATGGCGGACGGCGCGGAGATTTATTTCGTCGCCAGCCGCGTGACCAACGCGGTTTCAGCGGATTGCGCGTTCCGCGTCGCCGGCAAGGCGCCGGAGTTGTGGAACCCGGTGACCGGCGAACATAAATTTGCCGCTGGTTACGAAGAGAAAGACGGGCGCACCGTCGTGCCACTGGATTTTGATCCGTGTGGCTCTTGGTTCGTTGTGTTTCGCGAACCGGCAACAACTCATCCGGCGAAAGAAAAGAGCAACCACGCGACGCTGAAGCCGATTCAGGAAATCTCCGGCGTGTGGACGGTGCATTTCGATCCGAAATGGGGCGGGCCGGAGTCTGCGCAGTTTGATTCGCTGGTGGACTGGACAACGCGGCCGGAACCGGGCATCAAATATTATTCCGGCACGGCAACGTATGAAAAAAACTTCAATTGGAACGCGGAAAGCGGAAAGCCGAAAGCGGGAATTCTTCTCGACCTCGGCGACGTGCGCGAACTGGCCGAAGTGAAGGTGAACGGCAAATCCTGCGGCATCGTCTGGTCGCCGCCATTTCGCGCGGACATCACCGGCGCGGTGAGGCCCGGCGCGAACAGACTGGAAATCGAGGTCGTGAACTTCTGGCCCAACCGCATCATCGGTGACGCGAGCCTGCCGCCGGACCAACGCCTGACCAGGACGAACATCCGCAATTTGAAGGCCAACACGGCGCTGATGGAGTCCGGGCTGTTGGGGCCGGTGCAGATTTTGTCGCAGCAATAAATTGGGCACGTCGTCAGCAGTGCGGACGGACGCCTTGAGGGGTTCGGATTAAAAAGAGCTTGCGCTTCATTGGCGTGGAGAGAAAATCATGAAAACATTTCCGCTTGGACAATGGGCAAGAAACCAAGTGGGAAATATCAATCAAAGTCAACTTCACAGGTCGAACCATTATGAATCTTTGCCGCCAGTTTCTCCTTTCCTGCCTTCTTATTTTGCCTCTCACATCAGCCAGCGCCTCCGATTCGGCCGTAAAATCTCCACGCGAGTCCATTCCACTGACGACCTGGGAGTTTGTCGAAGATGCTGAAACCAATGCGACGGCACTTCAGCCACCGGAGACGGCAGACTGGAAGCAAGTCGCTGTTCCGCACGTCTTTCGCCAGTCCGGTCTGCCCGACAACACCGCCGGTTGGTATCGCCAGACCATAACCTTGACCAAAGCCGACCAGAAAAAGCGCGTGTATCTGGTGCTGGAAGGAGCCGCCTCGGTGAAAGACGTCTTTGTCAATGGCCAGTTCATCGGCCGGCACAAGGGGGCGTTTTCGGCGTCTGCCTTTGACCTGACCCCGGCGCTGAAGATTGCCCAAGCCAACACCCTGGCTGTGCGCGTGAGCAATCGCGAGAGTGAATCGCAAAACTGTTTTTCGCGCTCCGGACTTTACTACGTCAACGGCGGCATGTTCCGCAAGGCCTGGCTGGTAAAGACCGCCGAGGTGCATATTTTTCCCGATATGGGTTCGAGCGGTGTTTATCTGACGCCCGGCAACATCACGCAGTCCAACGCCGATCTCAGCGCACGGACGGTTGTGCGGAATCCCCTCGCTTCGCCCGCCGAGGTGGTGGTCCGCCATTTTGTCACCGACCCCAATAACACGGCTTGCGCGCAGTTCGAAACGAAACAAACCATTCCCGCCGGGGAAACGGCAACGATCCAGGCCGCGGGAAAAATCGCCCACCCCAAACTCTGGGACATTGAGCAGCCCAATCTTTATACGGTGCGCACCGAAGTGAGCGTGGGCGGACAGGTGACTGACGCGGTGACGGAGCGCGTGGGAATGCGCACCATCGCGCTCAAAGATAATCGTTTTTACCTGAACGGGCGCGAGGTGCAGTTTCGCGGCGTCAACAAGCACGCTCAAAACGAATACGTTTGGAACGCGGTGAGCGATGAAGATTTGCGCCTCGAATGGCAGTGGATGGCCGACATGGGCGTGAACATGGTGCGGCTGCCGCATTATCCGCACAGCCACCTGGAATACGACATCGCGGACGAGCGCGGCATTGTGGTGTGGGCCGAGAACGGCTTCGCGGGGCAGATTTGGAAAGACCCGGGCAACGATGAAAAAACCGTCACGCCCGACGGCGAGCGCCTCACCCGCGAGATGGTGAGGCAAAACTGGAACCATCCCAGCATTCTCTTCTGGAGCGCGGGCAACGAAACCATTCTGGACGTGGTCAGCCACTACGCGACCGTCATCCGGCAGGAAGCGGACCCCACGCGCCTGATTACTTACGCGGCTACTGGCAATCAGAAACCGAATAACTGCGATTTTATTGCATACAATCCCTACGACGGCTGGTATACCGACGGCCCCTATACCGATTTCACCAAATCGCCGCACAATGACATGGTTTCCGAGACCGGATCGGGCGACTGGATCACGCACCACGTTCCCTATGGCACGATAAAATTCACGGTTGATAAATACGAGCCGGAGGAATACTCGGAGATGTTCACCGAATACCGGCTCCAGACCGTTTGTCGCAATGACGTCGAAAATCGCCCCATGTTCCTGTGGTGGAACTTCCGCGAGTTCTACAACTTGAAGTTCAAATTGAATCGCAACACCAAGGGACTGCTTACGCTTGCGGGCACGCCCAAGGACACGGCTTATCTGTTTCAGGCGTTCTTTAATCCCAACCGGCTGGTGGTGCATCTTTGCGGGCGGAACCACTTTCTCCGAGCCTTTGCTCCCGACAATGGCATAAAGGCCTATTCCAACTCCGGCGAATTGCAGATGACCGTGAACGGAGTCGCCCAGGAAAAAATCAAGAACGGCAGTTATCGCATACCGGATTCCGAGATGAAATTGAAGAACGGGACGGTTGTGCCGGTGCCCGGCATCCTGGTGGCCAATGTCTTCTTCTGGAAAACACCGCTGCAGCCGGGGCGTAACGTCATCGAGGTCAGTGACGGCCAGGGACATGGCGATCGCATGATTGTTTATCAGAAGCCGGACGGCGCGACCGACCCCGCCGCGCTGTTGCAGGACCTGAAAAGTTCCAACGCGGACAATCCTGCCGTGTTCATTGACCGGCCGGTTGAATCCCAAGGGCCGGTTTATACCGATGTGGACGGTTCCTCCGACAACACGTTCGATATATTGCCGAATGAGGTCGAAGGCGCGGGTTGGATCGCCACGCGCCGCCTGAGCGACGCCAAGCTCAAAACCGATCTGGAATTCCGCATCAACCCATCCGTTAAAGGGGCAACGGTTTACGTGCTCTTCTCGACTGGTGCGTATCCGATCGTTACGTTGAAGAAGCCGGATCCGGCAATCGCCAGCGCGGCGAAAGCACTGCGGGAGTCGCTCGCCGCTGCGGGATTTAAAGCCAGTGGAACCGGGGCTGTCTGGCGCGATCATCTGCTCAATCGGGCCTATGCCGAAATTTGGAGCCGCGATGTTGCGTCAGGCGAAAAGTTGAAATTGCCAGGCCAGACGCTCGATTATGTGGTGATGGTGCGCGACTCAGGTGGTGTTAAAACGGGTGCAAAGTAATGCGACTGGGTTTGCCGGCGGGCGATCCGTCTTGGACCGCATTCCCCCGAAGCATGGACGCAGAAAAAAATCTGGGCGGGCGGGAACGTTTCCGCCGACCANNATGCTCGCGTGCGTCTTGACCGCCGTGTCGTGCGCCACGGTAAAAACCTCGTCACCGACACACACGTTCGCCATAGGCACAAATGATTTTCTGCTCGACGGCCGGTCATTTCAAATCCGCTGCGGCGAAGTCCACGCGGCCCGCGTGCCGAAGGAATACTGGCGCAACCGTCTGCAAATGGCCAGGGCGATGGGACTCAACACCGTCTGCGCGTATCTTTTCTGGAATCAAATCGAGCCGCAGCCGGGGAAATTTGACTGGAGCGGCCAGGCTGATGTCATGGACTTTTGCCGGATTGCCCAGGAAGAGGGCATGTGGGTGATCCTCCGTCCCGGTCCCTATTCCTGCGCCGAATGGGACGGGGGCGGGCTGCCGTGGTGGCTGTTGAAATACGACGACATCAAACTCCGCACGCGCGACCCGCGTTTCATGGAGGCGGCAACAAATTATTTGCACGAAGTCGGGAAACAATTTGGTCCGCTCCAAATCACCCACGACGGGCCGATTCTCATGGTGCAGGTCGAAAATGAATACGGTTCCTACGGAAACGATACCGCCTACATGGGCGAATTGCGGAAGGCGATGCTCGACGCCGGCTTTGACGTGCCGCTCTTTGCCTGCAATCCGCCGAGCGATTTGAAAAAAGGCTACCGCCCGGATTTGTTCCCGGTCGTGAATTTTGGGGCGGATCCCGCCCACGGGTTCAAAGCGCTGCGCGAAATTTTCCCGCAAGGCCCGCTGATGTGCGGCGAGTTTTATCCCGGCTGGTTCGATACTTGGGGACAGCCGCATCATCTTGGCAAGACGCCGCAATATCTCGCCGACTTGGAATACATGCTGACCAATGACGAATCGTTCAGCATTTACATGGCGCACGGCGGCACCACCTTCGGACTTTGGTCGGGCGCGGACCGGCCGTTCAAGCCCGACACGTCCAGCTACGATTACGATGCGCCCATCAGCGAGGCCGGCTGGCCGACGCCGAAATTCTTCCAAACGCGCGACCTGTTCGCCAAACATCTTCTGCCCGGCGAGACGCTGCCGGAGCCGCTCGCGACCAATCCCGTCATCGCCATCGCGCCAATCGAAGTGACGCAATGCGCGCCCATCTTCGATAATCTGCCCAACGCCATTGAAGAAGCCACGCCGCGCACGATGGAAAAATACGACCAGGGCCACGGCTGCATTTTGTATCGCACGACCATTCCCGCCGGCCCGGCGGCGACGCTGCAAACCGCAGCCATCCACGACTTTGGCTTTGTCTTCCTCGACGGCCAGCGTATCGGCGCGATGGATCGCCGTAACAACAGTTTCAAAATTGAGCTTCCGGCGCGCGAAAAGGCGGCGACGCTCGACATGCTCATCGAGGCGGTGGGCCATGTGAATTTCGGCCAGGAAGTCCATGACCGCAAAGGCCTCTTCACGCCGGTGAAGCTGGCCGGCGCGGAATTGACCGGCTGGAAGGTTTTCAATCTTCCGCTCGACGACAAAATGCTGGCGCATTTGAAATTCCGCAGCGCCAAAACCACCGGCCCGGCGTTCTGGCGCGCGGCGGTCAAAATTGAAAAGCCCGGCGACACGTTTCTGGACATGCGTCCGTGGGGCAAGGGCGTCGTGTGGGTGAACGGCCATTGTCTCGGCCGTTACTGGGACATCGGCCCGACGCAGACCGCCTACCTGCCGGGTTGCTGGCTGCACGCGGGCAAAAATGAAATCGTGATTTTGGATTTGGTTGGCCCGGAAAAACCGGAAGTCGCCGGACTCGAAAAGCCGGTCCTCTTCGAAATGCATCGGGAAAAGGACTTCACCAAGACACAGCGCCCCGTGGTGAAGCTGGGACTGGATTCCACCACGCCGGTTTACGCCAGCACGTTTGCGCCGGGCGGCGACATGCAGGAAATTAAATTTCCCACACCCGCCACCGGGAAATTTTTCTGCCTACAGAGCCTGAGTGCCCAGGACGGCAAGCCTTACGCTGCCGTTGCCGAACTGGATTTGCTCGGCGCGGACGGCAAATCCATCAGCCACGACGGCTGGACGATTGGTTATGTGGACAGCGAGGAACGCGCGGCGGAGGACGGCTCGGCGGAGAATGCCATTGACGGCCAGACGGCGAATTTCTGGCACACGGAATGGAAGAACGCCTCGCCCGATNNGGCGCCGGGCACATCAAGGATTACCGCATTTACATCGGCGACGGCCTCATTCAAAAATAATCATGCGCTCAAATTTGTTTTTCACGCTGGCCGTTGCTGGCGCGCTGCTGGCGGCGGGTTCGGCTTTCGCAACAGCTGAATTTCATCCCGGCGCAGTCTGGCGCGACGTGAATGGCCAGCCGATTCAGGCGCACGGCGGCGGCATCCTCGTCCACAAGAACGTTTATTACTGGTATGGCGAAGACCGCACGCCGGGAATCCGCGGCGCGGTCGCGTGCTATTCCTCCACGAACCTCTACGACTGGAAGCGCGAAGGTGTCGCGTTGTGGCAGACCAATTTGCCCCGCTATTACGACTCGCCGACATTCATTGAACGGCCCAAGGTCATCTTCAATCCGCATACGAAGAAATTCGTGATGTGGATGCACGTGGAGCAGGCGGGTTATTTCTACGCCTGCGCCGGCATCGCGACGGGCGACACACCAACCGGGCCGTTCAAGTTTCTGAAAACGATTCGCCCCATCACGAACGATTTTAATTTTCCTGCGGACGAACCCATCGGCCAGAAACAATTCGGCGCGACGTTCCGGGACATGAATCTGTTCATGGACGACAATGGCCGGGCGTATGTGTTTTACGCTGGCGAGGACAACTGGACGATGTATGTCGTGCGCCTGAACGACGACTTCACCGGGCCGGAGACGCCCGCAGTGGAAAACAAAACCTTCGCGAGGATTCTAGTGCGTGCACACCGCGAGGCGCCCGCGCCGTTCAAAGCCAATGGCCGCTATTATTTGATTACCTCGGCCTGCACGGGCTGGGCGCCGAACGCGGCGGACTGTGCGGTGGCGAAAAACATCCTCGGCCCGTATCAATCGCTCGGCAACCCGTGCGTCGGCACGAACGCGGACATCACCTTCGGCACGCAAAGCACGTTCGTGCTGCCCGCGCCGGGCCGGAAGGGAAAATTCATTTTCATGGCCGACGAGTGGAGACCGCGGGACTTGTCCGATTCCCGTTACATCTGGCTGCCATTGATTCCGAACGGCGACGGTTCGTTCACGCTCCCGTGGCGGGACCGCTGGGATTTGCCGGTGTTCACACAGTAAGTGTGGTCGTGGCATAGTTTGCCTAAACGGAGCGCCGAGCACCGCCTCGGCAAGTTTGAATGGGAAGTCACCTTCGAGCCGAGACGGTGCTCGGCGTTCCAAATGATACCACTACCGAAAGAGTGAATGACTCGCCGCGAGGTTCCGGTCAATCTCATGACCCAAACCATGCGTCACTTTAACTTTCTGCCCGGCTGCCCGGCACTCGAGTTGGACCATTGAATTGAGTCCCGCTGTTTTCAGGCGGCAGCTTTCCCATGACTCCAATAACGCATGAACAGCGCGGTCAAACTGCCAATGATCAGCAGCGCCGCCGACCCGACAACAACTTTGAAAAACGGGAAACGCGGCACGGTCATGACGGAAAGGTCGTCAAATCTTCCGGTTCCCGAAGTCCAGTGGTCATCGTCATAGAAATTTGCGCTGAAAGTGACATCCGCCACCTGTGCCTTCGACGGCGCGTGGATGCCGCTGGCGGCCATTTTTTTGTAGCCGGCCATCTCCGAGTCGTGACTGTTGGAGCCGAGCCAAAATTCCTTCTGGCCAAGAAAGTTGGTGGCTTTGTCGTAGAAACGCAACTGGACTCGCAGGTTGTCCCCGTCGCTGACCTTGTCCGGCAATTTATAACTGAATGAAAAAGTGATCGGCTCGGCTCCGGCCGCCGCCGGCCCAAGGCCAAAAATCAGAGAGCGCCAGTCCGCGTGATTTTCCCGGCCCGCAGTGGTGTTCCCAAGCGTGAAATCATTGATGCCTGTTGCCGGGTCCGTGTCATCAACGGACAGGTATCCTCCGCCACCTGTCCCGTGATACCAATAATCAAACCCGCGCTCGGCGCCCGGGTCGGGCGGCCCGAGCATGATTCCCTTTGCCATGGCGGACATCGCGATGATCTCTTTTTTCACGACGAGCATGTGGATTGGCACGGTGTCCGGTTCCAGTCCCAGCCCCCAGCCGTTGAGGAGTTTTTCCGCTGCGGCCTGATCCCAATGGCCGTTCTGCATTTGCTGGTTCCAAACTGTGTAGAAATCGTAAAAATTCGTCAGTCCAGTCTTGTCCACCACCGGCGTTTTGAGCATCTGCTGCAAGCCATCCGTCAAAATTGTCAAGCGCATATGCGTGAAATAGAGTTTCCCGCCCGTGAAATTGACGTTCTCCTTTTCGCTGGCGTCGCTGACGGTCAAGCCGGGCAAAGTGGCGTTCTCGATCTTGAGCGCCAGCACGTCGGCATCATGCTTTTCCATCTGCGCGGTGTAACCCAGCTTTCTGCGGATGGCCGATTGCAACTGTTCCTCCGGGTTGTCGGCCACGGTGACGAGAAAATCATAATTGCCCTTCGGCGCGCCCGGCGGCAGCGCCACCCGCGACGGATTCTGGCCGTAGGCCGCAGCCATGACGTCGCTCAACGGCACGTTGCGGCCCATCATCCACCGGGTGGATTTTCCGTTGCGATTGGACGAGGCACTGATGACGCCATTGCGCGTGGACTTGGGGAAATGCGTCAGGCGGATGATCACAACGTTGGCTGGCGCCTGCTGCAGACTCCGGATGTTCAGGGTGAAATTGGCATCCTTGATGGAGGGGAAAAATGCCAGTTTCACGACCACCACCGCGACCAGCAGCAGAACCACGAGGCCGGTCGTCACCACTGTTTTTGTCCATGCCATAAGTTTTCAGGGTTCTCCACAGGAGAAAAAGGTTCCCGCTCAAAAAGTGTCTGGCTCGAACCTTGTCCCCGACTGCAAGAAGGCCCGCGGTTCTTGCGTCAAACCGCGGTCGTTCCTCGTCGAAAACTCTCAGACTGGTGGAATGGTGCCCACGACAGGACTTGAACCTNNAGAACCTGAATCTAGCGCGTCTGCCAATTCCGCCACGTGGGCACCCTGATTTTATTAGAACTTTCTACTATACCAGCACTTTGATATTGACGTTGTGCTAGTATTTGTGCTAGAGTTACGGCATGCAAGCCAATGCCATCGAAAGCAATCGCCTCGCACCGCACAAAGTTGTCAGCAACGGTCAACATCATGCCGCAAGATACAGGAAGGTCTGCGACAAACGCAAGCGCCCAATTCGGGGCCTGTGGGAGCGCAGCGGGCGTTACTACGCGCAGATCACCATCGAGGAGCCGGTGACGGGCAACAAGCGGGTCAAGCGCGTCCCACTGGAGGGAGCCAACACGGAGGCGCAAGCCGTCGCCAAGCTCCAGGAACTGCTGACGCAGCGGCGCAAGGGTTCGCTGCCGGTGCTCAAGCGCACGCCGAAATTCTCCGATTACGCGGACCAATACTTCAACTATTACGAACAGGTCAAGGACGCCAAACGCGAAAGCACGCTTTACACGGAAAAAATCATCATCGGCCATTGGCGGGAACACCTGGGCCATGTCCGGCTGGACCGCATCACGCGGGCGCTGGTGAACAGCTACATTGCCAAGCGGCAAGGGGCCGGGCTCTCGGGCCGCACGGTGAATCTGGAAGTCACCTGTTTCCGCAACGTGATGAGACGGGCGGTGGACGACAACTGGATCACGGTGCTGCCGACGCTGAACCTGCGCCCGCTCAAGTGGACACCCGAAAAGCGCAGCCTGCTATTGCGGGAAGAAATCAACCGGCTGTGTGAAGTCGCCGAGGGCGGGAAGGCATCCAAGAACGGCCAGCAGTTCGCCGATTATGTGAGGCTGATGGCGTGTTGCGGGTCGCGCCGTGATGAAACCCTGCGCTTGAAATGGTCGGACGTGGACTGGCAGCAAAGGCAACTGACCATCGGCTCAGATGGTTTGGCCAAGAATCGCAAGGCGCGTGTGGTGGATTTTAATCCGCAACTGGAAGAGCTGTTGCGCGCCATGCTGGAGCGCAAGGCCCCGGATTCAGTCTGGCTGTTCCCGTCACCGCAACGCGGGACACAGGATTTGCCGGCGAAAAGTTTTGTGGAAACGATGCGGCTGGTTCGAGCGGCGGCGGGTTTGCAACGCTTCGGCTTTCACGACCTGCGGCATTACTTCATCAGCTATTGCGTGATGGCGGGGATTGATTACATGACGATTGCCGCGTGGGTGGGCCATCAGGACGGCGGCGTGCTGATTGGCAAGGTATATGGCCACTTAGCCAACGAACATCGCAAGGCGATGGCAGAACGGGTGAATTTTGGGCCGAATGTTTTGCCTGATGTGGCAGTCGTTTAGCGCTCTTAGTCAATCACCGTGGTGCAGATGGAATTGTTTGATCTTCCAATAAAGCGCTTGGTTAAACATGTCTTGCACTTCTTTGGGGATAGGCCGGTCGCCATCAATCAGATAAAGCTTATTCTTATGTTTCTTTTCAAGCTCTTTGGGAAGAATTGGTTTCTCGTTAAGGAGATCAAAACTGGGAATCCATCCCTGGGGAATTTCAAATTTGACAATCTTGTCAGGTTTATAGCGCCTGCTGTCTTTGAAACCGATGATCCTTGCGTAATCAGGAAATTTGCGTAAGTTCTGGACCCGGTAAGCTCGTTTTCTCACCGCACCGCGCTCAACCAAAAAACCGTAAATGTTCTTCTCCAGGTTAAAGTCGATCGCCAGCTTCCTTAGAAATTCCGTGATTGTGACTACCACGGAATTTGATTTGTTCTGGCCAGCGCGCTCTGAAGCTATGAGCAGCAACTCAATCCAAGAACAAAGCAAGTTCCGGTGATGATTCTTAGTGTCAACAAACGACACCATTGCTTTGTAGCGGCCACTGGATTCCTTCGTGAACTGTTCCCCGTCCAAGTCGAGAGCTTGGCCTTTTAGCAACGCGGTTGGATTTGCCCCGGTTGTCTCCATGATGATATCCGCCAACTTCTGACTAAGAGGCAACCTGCCGTTTTCGACGCGCTGAATGGTAATGGTCGAGCGACCCAATAACTTCGCAAAAGCTGCTTGGGTATAGCCCAAACAGGTTCTCACATGCCGGACCGGATGAATGAAACGGGGTTTTTTAGGCATAGCATACAGGTATGTATTAAACTGCGTTTGCGCCACTTTCTACAATTGCAACCGCGCTGATGCAACCCAAAATTGAGTTGTGCAGAAAGATTGCATCAATTCAACCAGCGCGCGCGGTCGTCAGCCTCTCCAAATGGCTGGAGCAGGTCGGCGTGACGTCTTGCACAGCTTGGCGCTGGCGGCGCAAGGGCTGGCTCAAAACCGTTAATATCGCCGGTCGGCAATACCTGACGCAAGAGGCAATTGACGAGTTTCATCGTCGCGCTGTGGCTGGCGAATTCGCTCAAGCTCCTGTCGTTCCTAAGCACAAGGAGGCCGCATGAACCATCTTGGGGAAACGTGCGAAGAAATCGTGAGCCAAGGAGGTGGGGGTGGGGTTCAAACCCTGCCGGCGCCAGCCGCCAAAATCATTGATCCTTACGAGCAAACGATCAAAGAATTCATTCCTGCGTCGTGGTTCCATCCGGTGGGAATCTACAAAGTGCTGGCCCGGTTCTGGGACCGGTTACCGGATGTGAGCGGCAAGCTGTTCCTGACATTCACCCTCGACCCGAAAAACTACTCCAACGAAGAAAACGCCTTCGAAGACAGTCGCGACTGGCTGCGCAAGGTGTTTTTCCAGCTTCGGCATGGTGTCGAATACGAAGGCAAAATTTACGTCATTGATGCGCCTTACTGCATCAAGGTGGAATTCCACGAAAGCGGCTGGGTGCATTTCCACAGCATCTTCCTGACGCGCCGGTTTCTGCCCAAGGAATTGCTGGCGGAGCTGTGGGATCGGGGTTGGGTCAAGGTTCAACGCATCACGACAAAAGATTTTCATTACCTGCTGACCTATGTGACCCAGCCGGAGCATTTGCCAGACTGGGTGAGGCACCGAAAACGGTTGCGCATATTTCAGACGACCAAAGGTTTTTTGAAGCCGCTGCCGGCTCAAGCCAAAAGGATTTCACTAAAAGAGCCGTGCAAGCGTGCGTCCTACACGATTGACGAGCGCTTCTGGCGATGGGCTTGCATGGGCGTGGTCCGGCAAAACGGGCTGGCGCGCACGGTGAAATTCAAAATGCCGTATCGGGATATTTTCGACCAACTCGTTTTGTCCGCTGCGCGGGATGGTCGCTACAAAGGCAGCGGGGAAATCATCATCAACAGAAAGGAGGGATTAACATTATGGCTGAAAACGCAAAATCAACTGCTCAAGCCGACAAACTGAACGGTCTGTTTGTTCGGGGTGTGGTCATGTCCAGCACCGCCAAGGCGCACAAGCGCAAGGACGGCACTGGCGTGTTCGTCATCGCACGGCATGAACTGGCGTTGCAACCTGGTCTGGCGGTGTGGGAAGCATTCCACGACCCCAAGGACGGCAAAGTGAAGCTGGACGGCGAAAGCGTCGTCACGTTTCCGAAACTGCCGGAATTCCAGCAAGTGACGCTGAAAGTGCTGCGCTGGGAAGAACGGGACAAGCGCCTCGTCATCAAAGACGCAGAGGTAGCGGCATGAAAACAGGGTGAAGGGGGCAGGCCGAACGCGCGGAGCGCGCCGGCCTGCCCCTTAACCTTGTTTAATACTCTAATAACTGTCCAAAGAAATTCAGCCGAGCTTTGAAGCTTCGAGAGGAGTATTTATCGGAGCAAAAGCTTCACGAAATCTGCCAAATAATGCCTGATGGTGATGTCTTGCCCCCGCTTGGCCGTGCGACGGGGAAAAAGCGTGGATTGACGAAATTCTGAATTTGTGAGCAAATCGAAAGGATTTTGTAAGAAACATATCGTTTATTACGAGCAAGTCAGGTATGAGCCAGACGATGACACTGCAAACTGAAGATTTCATTCCAACCCGTTACAGCCTGTTGAGCCGGTTACAAGACCGGGACGACCAGGACAGTTGGAGGGATTTTTTCGACACCTATTGGCGGCTGATTTATTCCATTGCGCTCAAGTCCGGGCTGACGGAAGCCGAGGCGCAGGATGTCGTCCAGGAGACCATCATTTGCGTCGCCAAGGACATCGAAAAATTCAAACGCGACCGGACACTCGGCTCGTTCAAGGGCTGGTTGCGAAATCTGACCCGTTGGCGCATCGCCGACCAGTTGAGAAAGCGCGAGCCACCGGCGCCCGCGGAAAATGCCGGTTCGTCTGAAATGTCTGAACTGACCGACTTGGCGGATGCCGGCCTCGAACAAATCTGGGAAATGGAATGGCAGGCGAACCTGATGGCGACGGCGGCGGAGCGTGTCAAGCGCCGCGTCAAGGAGGAGCATTTCCAGATTTTCGATTTAAACGTGGTCAGGCAGTGGCCGGCGAGCAAGGTCGCCAAGGCGCTCGGGGTCAACATCGCGCAGGTTTATCTCGCCAAGCACCGGATGTTGGCGTTGATTAAAAAGGAAGTCCGTTTGCTGGAAAAACAATGGTGATGGATCAAACGAAAATGTGACGGAAGCAGCGACCAATCCAGGTATTCCAGACCACGAACTGTTGCGCCTCATCGGGCGCGGCAGCAGCGGTGAGGTGTGGCTGGCCCGAAACGCCCTCGGCACCTGCCGCGCGGTCAAAATCGTGCATAAAAAAAACTTCAGCCATGAGAAACCCTTTGCCCGCGAGTTCAGCGGCGTCCAGAAAATCGAACCCGTCTCGCGTTTGCACGACGGGCTTGTGGATATTTTGCAGGTGGGCCGCAATGACGCGGCCGGATATTTTTATTATGTGATGGAGATTGCCGATGATGTCCGCACCGGCCAAGTCATTGCTTCGGAAGAATACACCTCGCGGACCCTCGCGTGGGACCTTGGCGAGCGCCAGCGGCTGCCCATCGGCGAATGTGTCCGGCTGGGTGCGGCGATTGCCTCCGCGGTCGGTTTTTTGCACCGACACGGGTTGATTCACCGCGACATCAAGCCTTCCAACATCATCTTCGTGAATGGTTTTCCCAAGCTGGCGGACATCGGGCTGGTCACCGACCTGACCGAATTCGGCACGCGCATCGGCACGGAAGGTTTCATCCCGCCGGAAGGCGCCGGGTCGGAGCAGGCGGACATCTACTCGCTTGGGAAAGTGCTCTACGAAATCAGCACTGGTATGGACCGGAACGACTATCCGGCATTGCCTACGCCGCTGGGGGACAGCGCCGAAGATCGGGATTTGATCCATTTCAACAAAATTGTCCTGAATGCCTGCCGCGCCGACCCGGCGCAACGGTATCAATCCGCCGAAGACCTGTTGACCGCCTTGTTGACGTTCCAATTCAGCAAGCACAACCCGCGCAAGGAAAAGGCCCGTGATCGTCTATCCGAGATCATCGGTATCGGCGGTCTTACCATCGGCTTTGGGGTTATTATCACATTGGTTTGGCGCCTCGTTTGGATTCTGAAGCACACGCCGTGATGGGCTGCTTGGCCGGATTTCTGGGAATTTGTTCCCGCCTGAAGTTTCAGCCTAAAAATTTTCGGAAGATATTTGAAAGAATCAGGCTTTTGGTTACGAGCTGTTTGTAGCTGAAATAGCAACCAAAGTTAAAATTATGAAAACCAAACGGACCCGGATTCAAATCTGGCTAATTTGTGCCGCGATGTTGCAGGCAGCTACCAGCGGTGCGCAACCCGTGACCCAGATTGCCACAGGAAGCACCGGTGAGCACAGCCTGTTTCTAAAGAGCGACGGCAGTCTGTGGGGAATGGGTTACAACTATGATGGCCAATTGGGCGATGGCACTTCCAATACTGACTTTCCATACGGGACCAACCAGCCCCAGCTGATTATAGCCAGCAATGTCACGGCGATTG
This sequence comes from Limisphaerales bacterium, assembly GCA_003152145.1. Next base: position 2,085 of record PLZL01000079.1, on the reverse strand, counting down.
CCGGCGGCTACGGACACAGTCTTTTTCTCAAAAGTGACGGCAGTCTGTGGGCCATGGGCGACAATGACTTTGGCCAGTTGGGCGATGGAACTTTCAATTCTGGGACCAACTTTCCCGAGCAGGTCGTGGCCAGCAACGTCATAGCGATTGCCGGGGGATACTTCCACAGCCTTTTTCTCAAGAGCGATGGCAGTCTATGGGCCATGGGTGACAACAGGCGTGGACAACTGGGTGATGGCACTTACAATTTAATCACCAATCAGCCCGAACAGATTGTGGCGAGTAATGTCACGGCGATTGCGGCAGGAGACTGGCACAGCCTGTTTCTAAAGAACGACGGCAGCCTCTGGGCCATGGGCTTCGATTTGTTTGGCGAATTGGGTGACGGCACTTACAACGGCACCAACCGTCCAGAGCAAATTGTGGCCAGCGGCGTTACAGCGATTGCTGGAGGAGAAGAGTTCAGTCTGTTACTCAAGACCAACGGCAGTTTGTGGGCCATGGGAGCAAACAATGTTGGCCAGTTGGGTGACGGCACTTACAGCGGCATTTTAACCGGTGTCAATAAACCCGAACAGATAGTGGCCAGTGGCGTCGCGGCTATTGCCGCAGGAGGTGGCCATAGCCTGTTTCTTAAGAACGATAACAGCCTCTGGGCTATGGGCAATAATTACTATGGGCAATTGGGCGACGGCTCTTACAACAGCACCAATCAGCCAGAGCAGATTGTAACCAGCGGTGTCACTGCAATTACCGCAGGCTACGGCCACAGCCTGTTTCTCAAGAGCGACGGTAGTCTTTGGGCCATGGGTGACAACTTCAATGGTGAGTTGGGTGACGGCACTCTCAACAATACTAACCGGCCCGAGCAGATTGTTGTAAACGCTAGTTACAATCAAATCTCCGACAAGCTTTTGGGCTGCACGAACATGCAATTGTCGTTTGTGGGCATCGCCGGGGTGAATTATGCGCTGGACCGTTCCAGCAGCCTGTCACCGCCCAACTGGATTCCGCAGGCGACCAATCCCGCCGGTTCGTTCGGGGCGCTGGTGTTCACCAACCCGCCGGACGCCACCACGAACAATTTCTGGCGCATCCGCTCAGTGCCTTAGTGTGATTAAGTGTCTGTTCGCAAGCACGCGGCTAAGTCGAACGAAAATCAGTGTCGCCCGTTCGTGCGAGATTTGTCCTGGTGGTGTCGGATTTGAAACCAGTTCTGCGAGCGGGAGGCGGGGCGCAGGGCTGGTTGCAAAGCTGACACGACCAGTCTTGCATGGGGTGAGCGTTCTCGTGATTGGTAACTGGCTTGGCCTTCAATTCAGCAAGACAGATGACAAGCACGGGAATGCGAACGGGGAATTTAATTCAGTATCAAACCACAAATAGATTTACCGCTTAAAAGCAAATGAACTCGCGTTTATGACACTTGACTTCGCATAACACCGGACATTTTTCCCATGGATTCATTCATAAAACAGATGGTTTTCAACCTGACCCAAAATCAGGTTGGAATTAGATGCAATCTGATACTGGCATCTGATACTGTATGCGATTTTTAGGCAGATTCGGGGTGATTTCTGAGGAGGCTGAAAGTAAAAATCATCAATGATGACAAGGCTCTAGGACCGGTGAGGAAACGTGCAAAAGTGCGTTTTTCAATTTCGAGTCAGGTGCCGGCAATCGCCAAGTGATCTGTTCGCGGCGAAGCGGAAAGCACGCCACGGTTAGCAAAGCGTTTTAGCAGATAACGCATGGGGTGACTGGATTTTTTCGAATACTGACTTATTGTCAAACATATGAGCGGACCAATGCTGGTTTATTCCTCCCTCTCTGAATTTCTTCAGAGCACGGAGGGTAAATCGTTTGATGAAGCCAAGGACGATATTCAGGCCGAATATGCCACCGTTTCACGTTATGTCGAAGACATTCGGCGCGCTCGTAAAACCGGGAATGCATCGCGTGTGAGTCCAGAGGTTTCCCTTTATCTTGAAGACCTTTTGCGTTTGGTGAATGCAATGGAAGGGCATGATTTTGCTTTCGATGGCGTGAGTGATAGCACATGGCAGCAGATTGAATCAGCGTTAA
>PLZL01000414.1 GCA_003152145.1 Limisphaerales bacterium | reverse complement strand
CGGCATTCAATCGCGTGCCCCTTGATTTCGATTTGACTCTGCGAATGTTGCAGCGGCTCGCCCATGGCCAGCAAAATCTGATAGCGCACGAGGTCAATGCCCGTGACCTCTTCGGTGACGGGATGCTCGACCTGGATGCGCTTGTTGACCTCGAGAAAATAAAAATTGCCGTGGTCATCCACGATGAACTCCACCGTGCCGGCATTCGTGTAGCGCGCGGCCTCGGCGATCCGGACGGCGGCCTTGCCGATTTTGTCGCGCAGCTTGCGGAACTTGTTTTCCAGCAGCGGCGACGGCGCTTCTTCAATCAGCTTTTGGTTGCGGCGCTGGATGGAACAATCACGTTCGCCCAGATGGATGATGCGGCCCTTATGGTCGCCGAGAATCTGGATTTCGATGTGGTGCGGATTCTCGATGTATTTTTCGATGTAGACGCCCGAATTGCCGAACGCCTTTTCCGCCTCGGAACGCGCCGTGTGATAGCCTTTGACGAGCGACGGGTCGTTATGCGCCACGCGCATTCCGCGTCCGCCGCCGCCCGCCACGGCCTTGATCATCACCGGATAACCGATTTGTTTGGCGATGGCCAGGGCGTCCTGTTCCTTTTCAACGACGCCGTCCGATCCCGGCGGTGTGGCCACGCCGGCCTTTTTGGCGAGTGCCCGGCTGACCGCCTTGTCGGACAGCGCCTGCATCGCGCGCGGGCTGGGGCCGATGAACCGGATGTTGCAGCTCTCGCAAACCTCGGCGAAATGCGCGTTTTCCGAAAGAAAACCATAGCCGGGATGAATTGCGTCCACGTCGGTGATCTCCGCCGCGCTGATGATGCGATCAATGCGCAAATAACTTTCCGACGCCGGCGCCTTGCCGATGCAAATCGCCTCGTCCGCCATTTGCACGTGCATCGAATTGGCGTCCACCTCCGAATAAACGGCGACGGTGCGGATGTTCAGCTCCTTGCAGGCGCGAATAATCCGAACCGCAATCTCACCGCGATTGGCGACCAGAATTTTTTCAAACATGGGTTTTTGAACCGGACCAGGTTCAGACGGACGCACCGCTGTGGCTTATTTCATGCCGGACGCACTTTGAACAGCGGCTGGCCGAATTCCACCGGCTTGGCGTTTTCGACCAGAACCTGTGTGACCACGCCTTTGACCTCGGCCTTGATTTCGTTCATCACTTTCATGGCTTCTATGATGCACACCACGGTATCGGGAGTGACCGAGGCGCCGACCTCGACGTAATTGCCCGCTTCCGGCGATGGTGCCCGGTAAAAAGTGCCGATCATGGGTGATTTGATGTCCACTTCGCCCGTCGCCAAAGGTGATGGCGCTGCCGCAATCGCAGGGGCAGGAGCGGCAACCGCCGGTTGTATCAGGACCGGGACTGCTGGATTGGAATCCTCCTGCTGAACCGCTGGACTGCCGCCATTCAGTCCGCGTTTCAACCTGATTTTGGAATCCTGACGCTCCAATTCGAACTCCGTGATGGAGTTTTTTTTCATCAGGTCAATGATGGCTTTGATATCTTTGAGATCCACGGCGCGTTTTCGTTAAAGGAACAATTGTTTCTCGCTTTTTGGCCTGCAATCAATAAAGCAGCAACCGAATTTCGACCCCGCTTTGGACATAAATTGAGTTGACGAAAAGCCTATCCATATTCGCAATCATAGTCAAGCTGCAAACAACAGAATAATTTAAACCATAAAAAAATGGTTGAAAACAGCCATAAATGGCTAATTTAATTCATTTCTTGATTTCGTTAACGTAAACGGAGGCTTCCACAGCCAATATGTATGATTTCATTCCAAAACCGGTGATTTGTCCGCAGCAAACCGGTGCTATCAGGGATTTCTGCCTGAACTTTTCCCTGGCATGAACATTGGAAAGATGGATTTCAATCGTCGGCACACCTACTGCCGCGATGGCGTCCCGCAACGCAATGCTGGTGTGGGTGTAAGCGGCGGCGTTGATGACAATCACGTCAAATTTCCCCTTGGCCTGCTGGATCCAATCCACCAGTTCGCCTTCCACGTTGGACTGCCGGAAATCAATTTTCACCTTCAACTGTTTTGCGCGCTGGCGCACCGCAGCCTCAATGTCCGCCAGGGTCGCGCGCCCATAGACTTCCGGCTCGCGCTGACCTAGCAGGTTCAAATTTGGGCCATTGAGGAACAGGATTTTCATTTCACAAAAAGGTTAACCAGCCGCCCGATTCTTGTCGAACTGATTTCCGGTCAGCGCCACTGAGCAGCCCAGCAGCGTGAAGGCCGTCCAAGCCAGCGCCGGAATGTAGAGGCTGAATTCGCCGACGCCCTGGACAAACCAGCCGAGCAACCCAATGAAAATGGCGAACATCCTTTGATTGCCGGTTTTCCAAACCCGTTTGCCGATGGTCACGAGCGCGAGAACAATCCAAGCCCCGTAAAAAATTCCGCCGGGAATTCCCGAATCCGAAAATTGTTCGAGGTAATCGTTGTGCGCGAGCCGGGCCATCTCGGCAACCGGCGACTTAATCTGCTCGTAAGGCCGTTGAAACGTGCCCGGCCCGCTGCCGACCAGGGGATTTTTCACAGTGGTTTGGACGGCGGCGTGCCAATAATCCAGGCGCGCGCCCGCGCTGGTGGCGCCCGCGGCAAAATAAGTGTGGAACCGAACCGCGAAGATACCCAGACCGAGAATTGCGACGATGGCGAGCGCGGTAAATTTCAATCTGGCCGGCCAGTTCAAACGGAACAGGCACAGGCCGCCCATGGCCATCGCGATCAGCCAGCCCAGCTTCGAACCGGTCCAGAAAAATCCCGCGCCGCCGAGCAGACAAGTCAGCGCAATGACCATGACCCGGATCGCCGGACGCAATTCTTTTGTGCCGAAAGCCAGCGTCAACGCCAGCGGCAGCAGCAGCAGAATTGCCCCGGCCAGTGCGTTGGGATAAACCAGCGTGCCCATCACCCGGCCTTTTGCGAATTTTGCGAGCACCACCGGATTCGCCACGTCCACACCGTCCGTAGTGATGACGATTTGTTCCTGCTTCATTTCAAGCAGCATTTCCGGCGGCACATTTGTCCAGCCGTCGCGCGCGCCTTCCACCAGCATCTGATGGGTTTGCGGAAATTCCACAAGCCGCTGGTTCACCGCCCGCACGAGGCAAAACGCGAACGCCGCCAGCACGCCGGCCAACAGCCAGCGCAATGCGGTTTCCCGGCTCAAAACGAGCGCGCCGACAAAATAGCACGCGACGCAGCCATAAAATTGCCAGAGCGTTGCCGCCGTCAAATCGGCATCCACAGTTTGGGTTGCGGCAATAAGTTGCCAGCCGAACCACAACAGCGGCAGCAGCCAGAGCCATATTTGGTGGCGGCGCTGCTGCGCCGCCACCAATCCTTTGAAGATCAACAGCGCACCAGCCAGTGCGAGCGGCAGAAAAATCCAGTTGGCCCAGTGCGTCGGCCACGCGTCAGCCCAGAATGCGGCGGGCGAGGACGGCGGAATGATCTTGTGGTCAAGGATGACCGGGTTGCCGAATTTCCAGATTGCCAATCCGAGGAACAGCCCGAAGGCGAGCGCGTAAATTTCGGCCGCGGCGATTGTTTTTTCGGGCTTCATTCGCGGCAGTATGACTCCAACATGTTAAAAAGGCAATTTGCGCCGCGATGCAAGGCCGGTTTTCCGCGTGGGAATGCTCCCTATTCCGCTCGGATGCGGCATTTTTCCGACTGGAATTGCTCCGATGCCGGAAGATATTGTCGTCTTTCCAGCAGGAACCGTCCTGATTCCAGTGGTGGTATAATTTGAACAAATGTTGTGTTAAGAATGGCAATTTGTAGTTAGTCTCCTTTTCTGTCGATGTCAGATTCGAGGCGGTGATGACGAAAAGTCAATTACGCCATAAAAACAAAGGCGTATTTGAGATTGCGCCCGCTCACGCGAACTGCATTGGGTTCAGTGTGCAGGCTAAAGGAGTCTGGCGTTTACGGACAAAACTGGCAAATAGATAAACGTTTCAAACTGCACCACTCCCGGAATTTCCAACCACAGGACTTCCAACGAATGTGCAGAGTGCCACGAGTGTCACACGGAACATAATTACCCTCACACCATCCCCCTGTTGGCCTGAAAAGTGCTTATAAGTCAACGAATCAAGCGTTATTGGCTGTGCTCTTATAGTCTGGGATTGCAACCCTCTCCCGCGCAATAAGTTGCTGTGTTCAGCGAGGGGCCGTCAGTCGGATGGGAACAGAATTGCTGTATAAAAATTGGGCACTTTTGACAGACCGTAGAACACAGACCGACAGACTTTATAGACAAATACGCTGCGAATGGTCTGGTAAAAGCAATAAGGCTTGCGGCGGAGTTGTCATGGATGGTTCGACATTGGCTCTTGATGCGATGGTTCAATTCTTTCTGGAATTTTTGTCATATTCGGTTCGAGCGCTCGTGGCGGGTGTTTGCATGTTCGCCGCCGGCGCGGCGGATCGTTTTGTCCGCGATCGATTCCCAGTCTGTCGTCGAAGCCAAAGTCTTAGTCAATCTCAACCATTGCTTGTCGCGCGTTCTGTCATTGCCGGCGCGCGAGGGAAAGAGAATTCCTTGAGAATCAGGACAACATTTCACTGCGCGATGGCAGCCGCGATGTTCTTCCAAGTGGTCAATGCCCGGGCAGCCAGCGGCAAGTGGAATACTAATGCTTCCGGGAATTGGAGCACCGCAGCCAACTGGACTCCCGCTGTCGTGCCCGGCACTACTGCAGGTGATGTAGTTGGCCTGACCTTCAACATCACTGGCGCATGCACCGTCACCATGAACACCACGTCGCGAACGGTGGGCACCTTGAACATCGGCGACTCCGGCAGCTCCTACCGTGCCTACACCCTCACGAACAGCGGCGGGGCGAGGTTGACGTTCGACAACAGCGGCAGCGGGGCGAGTTTGGTGCAAGCGATCACGACGGCTTCTGATGTCATTGCCCTGCCCATAACGCTTGCGGATAATTTGAATATCAGCAACAGATCCACGCTGACCTTGTCCGGCGTCATTGGGGACGGCGGCGCGGGGAAGAGCATCACCGCAACCGGCGCGGGCAACCTGATATTGAGAGCGACAAATACCTTCAGCGGTGGCGTGACCATCAGCAACGGAACAGTGACGATGGGAAGCAGCAATGCGCTCGGCACGGGCGCGTTGACCATGAACGGCGGGATCCTCTCCAGTTCAGGCTACAGCGCCACGATGGGCGCGCTGATCATCCAGGGCAGTTCGACCATCGCATTGGGCAACAACCAAACGGGAACGCTGGCCTTTGCCAGCGGGAGTTACACGGCGGGCACCCTGACGATCAGCAACTGGACCGGGACGGCGGGCGTGTCGGGCACCGCGAACCGAATCTTCATCACCGCGGCCCCGAACGCGACGTTTCTGGCGAACATCAGTTTCGACGGCTACCTGCCCGGAGCCATTCGATTGGGCACTGGAGAAATCGTCCCGTCCAATTTGCCGACGAAGCTGGCCATCACCTCGGTCAATGGAGGAATTGCGCCGGCAATCAACACGGCCTTCAGCGTGGTGGTGCAGGCCCAGGACGCCGGAGGGACGGCCCGGACTGTGACGGCCAACACCGCGGTGAGTTTGAGTTTGAATGCCGGCTCCGGCACTTTGGGTGGAACGCTGACCGGGACCATCACTGCCGGCACCAGTTCTGTAACGATCAGCGGAGTCACATACAGCAAGGCCGAAAACGGTGTCATTCTCACCGCCACGCGGACCAGTGGCGACACTCTCACGGCCGCAAACAGTTCGGCGTTCACGGTCAGCGGCTGGTACAACGCTTCGTGGACCAAGCGCATCGCCATCGCCATTGATCACACCAAGGTTTCCGGCCCCCTCACCAATTTCCCCGTCCTGATCAACCTCACTAACGCTTCGTTGCAAGCGTCTGCCCAGTCCAGCGGCAATGATCTCTTGTTCACTTCGGACGATGGAACAACCAAGCTCGCGCACGAGATCGAGTCCTATACCAACTCGAATGGCGCGTTGGTCGCCTGGGTCAACGTGCCCCTCCTCTCCTCGACGGTGGATACCACCCTCTACCTGTATTATGGGAACAGTGGATCCGCCAATCAACAGAATGCTGCCGGCGTCTGGGATGCCAATTTCAAAGGCGTGTGGCATCTGAAGGAAGACCCCACTGGCACCGCTCCGCAGATGAAGGACAGCACTACCAACAGCAATCACGGAACGGCCAAAGGTTCCCCGGTTTCAGGCGACCAGCAATCAGGAAAAATCAACGGCGCGCTCCGATTCAATGGCACTAATGATTGGGTTGATTGCGGAAATGTCTCCAGTCTGCAAATCACCGGCGCGCTGACTATTGAAGCCTGGACCAAGCCAGCCGTCACGGGGAGTTACATGGGCATTGTGGGGAAAGCCTCCGACACGAATGCCAACTACAAGGGTTTCGCCCTCTCGAAGTTTAACACCGGCGATAAATTCCGTTTTCAGAATTTTAACTCCGGCTCAACTGCAACGATCGATAGCGATTCTGGTTATGCGGATACTAACTGGCATCATGTCGTCGGAGTGCACAGCGCCGGCAACGTATTGACCCTGTACGTTGATGGCGTTGCACAGATTGCCACGACAAATTTTGCCATAACGGATAGTGCTCTTGCCTTTCACATTGGAAGGCAATATGTGGCTTACGCGCAGAGGTTCTGGAACGGTATTATAGATGAAGTCCGTGTTTCAAACACCAACCGCTCCGCCGCCTGGATCGCGACCGAGTACAATAACCAGAGTTCTCCCGCTGCTTTTTATAGTTTAGGCAGTCAGGAAAACCCGCCACCGACGCAACTGGCCATTACCTCGGTCAATGGCGGCTCCTTGCCTACCGTCGGCGCAGGGTTCAACGTCGTCGTGCAGTCGCAGGGTGCGGGCGGAACGCCCCAGAACGTCACGGCGGACACGGCGGTGAGCCTCAGTGTGAATACTGGCTCGGGCACTTTGGGTGGCACATTGACCGGAACAATCCTCAACGGGACGAGTTCCGTAACGATCAGCGGGGTCACTTACAGCAAGGCTGAAAATGGCGTGATTCTTACCGCCACCCGGACCAGTGGCCTTAGCCTGACGGCGGGCAACAGCAGCAGCTTCAACGTGAGCAAGGCGGTGGTGACGGTTTCCTCGGGCCTCCTCGCCAACAACAAGGTTTATGACGGCA
>PLZL01000366.1 GCA_003152145.1 Limisphaerales bacterium | reverse complement strand
GCCATCATCGCCATTCTGGCGGCCTTGCTTTTGCCGGTGCTGGCCGGCGCCAAGATGCAGGCGGCCCGCATCCAGTGTGTCAGCAATGAGAAACAGATGATCCTGGCCTGGACAATTTATTCCACCGACTACAATGATACTCTGGTCTTGAACGGAGGCGACGACACGCCCACGTCCGCGCAGGCGCATCTGTGGGTTTATGGCGGAGATCATATTGCGCCCAGCACCCAGACCAACGGCGTTTATTTGACTGGCCGGACTAATGCGCTGTTCGCCAAAAGCATACCTTCCGCGCGGATTTACAAATGTCCGGCGGATGTTTCCACCTGGCCGTCTTGGAATTCAGCGGCAACCCGTGTGACGGACGTGCGCAGTTATGCCATGAACTGCTATATGGGGACTGCTGGCGCCGTTGTCCAACCTATCAGCCTGAACTCCACTTTCAAAGTCTACACAAAAGCCTCGCAATTCGGGGTGGATCAGCCGGCCAACCGCTTCGTGTTCATGGATGCCAACCCGGCCAACATTTGCACACCTGCTTTCGGCGTGGACATGAGCCTGCAAGATTGGGTTCATTATCCTTCCTACCTGCACGGGCGGATGGGTGTGCTGGCCTTTGCCGACGGCCACGTGGAAACCCACCAGTGGGGGGATCCCAGAACCATGCCGTCTCTCACGAGCGGTCAGGCTTACATTCCGCACAACATTGCCTCGCCCAATAATCCCGATTTGGCGTGGATCGCCGGGCAGACAACTTCAAAACAATAACCCGGCCGCGCAAAGTGTTTGGGGTGCGTTTTTGGGAAAATCCGATTGATTCTTTCCAGAGTAATGCTAGGCTTACCGCATGATTGCCAACGTGTCGGTCAAGGGACAAATGGTCATCCCGGAGGCCATCCGCGAACAGGCGCGGATCAAGTCCGGTGATGAACTGGATGTCGGCTACGCCAATGGACTCATCGTGCTGCGGAAACGGCGCGCGATGACGCCCGCGCGCGTCCGGTCGCTGCTGCTGGCCGGACGCGAACTGCCTGAAATGACACCGGCGGATGAAACGACCGTCGCCCGCGCACTTCAGCAGGTCAGGAGCCGGCGCAAATAGTGAAGGTTGTCTTCGACACCAACGTGGTGGCCAGCGCAAGTTTTTGGCGCGGCGCGCCGTTTGATTGTCTTGCGGCATGGGCGCAGGGCCGCTGCGAAGCCGTGGTCAGCCCCGCGCTGCTGGCCGAATATCATGAAATCATCGAGGAACTCCGCTTGGAATATCCCGAACGCGCCTTTGTGAAATGGGTGGATGCGCTGACGGATTCGGCCACGCTGGTTTTTCCGGCGGACCGCGCCACGCGCGCGACGCCCGATCCNNAGCGGCGACAAAAGGCATTTGCTGCCGCTCCGGCAATTTCGCGGAATCCCGATTGTCAGCCCGGCGGATTTTCTGCGCCGGCTATGAAGTGATTCGGGCGCAAAGCGAGTAGAGTCAACGGACGATTTTCAAATCCTTCTGCGACAGGTTTTGGACTGATTAAGCGCCAAAAATAGTTTCATAGAGTTTCATTAAAAGCGGAAACGCAATTAACGAGCAGGTATTTCCGGCCAGCGAAGCCAGCCAGCATCTAAGAAGTGAAGCCATCGGAAGATTTTGCTTTGCCGGCGCGTGACGGCAAATCCAATAAATGAGGGTTCCCTCAATCACAACCACCAGGCCTTCGCCGGACGCCACAGCCAACGCCGGACGCATATCTTGAAACAGCCAAAGGAAACCAAGAAACGCGGGATAGGTAATCAAGTGCAGTCCAAGAATCCAAAGAATGAAAAAACGCGGTTTGCGAAAACGCCGGAGCAGAAGCAAAATGCACGTCGCTTCCAGAAGAATTGAAAAACTGATGAGAAAAGTAATTTCCGGCGTCACGGGTTTCTCTGGAATGGAAATCGGATTGGCATGCAAAGAAAACGGGCAAAGAAACAGCACGGCAAAAACTCCAAGTCGCCAGATGTAAGATGGATTTTGAAGTTTCATTTTATTCCTGCTTTGGCAGCGGCTATGCGATCAATTTCTTTGAGTTGGTTTGTTGCATTGCCACGGACATCGTCGTCAGGATCGTTCAGAAGTTTTACAAACAGAGGAATCGCCTGTTTGCGTTGCTCTGGAAATTGCGCGCCAATGGCGTCAGTTAAAATGCTGGCGGCCTCGTTGCGCACGTTGGGAAATTGGTTCGTCAGTCCTTTGATTAAAAAAGGCATGGCATTTGAGCCGGTTCCGCAGGTTGCGATCATGGCACAAAGAGCAACATCTTTGTTCGTGCTGTCCATGAGCATCCGTAACTCCGGCAACGCGGGTTTAGTCAGTTCGCCCAATGCGACGAATCCACCAGCGGCATTAATGTTGATCTGGAAAGGACTGAAGCAATACGCTGGCCGCACATGAACCAGCCGTTTCAACAAGGCAGGAATCGCATTTGTGCCAATGTGTTGAATGGCGTTCGTCGCGTCTTGCGAAATGAAACCGTCTGCATCGCGCATTTTCAACCATTCACCCAATCGTCTGCCGTTGTAAGAGGGTTCGTCAGGAAATAAAAATTCGTCCGGGTGGTTGGTCTCATATTGATCGGTCAGGAATCCTTTTGCGCTGAGGGCGAGACCGGAATCGGAATCGGCGGCGGCGGTTTGCATCGCTGAATCAATTTGTGAGGTCGCCGGATAATGGCGCAACAGCCCGAACGCCTGGCGCCGCATGGCAATGTCAGACGATTGCAAGCGAGCCAGAACAATCGGCAACGCTTTGGCTGGCCTGACATCGGTCAATGCTTGTAATGCGGCATCAACCCCCGGTTTCCCTTGCGCAAGACAATTTGTAAAAATAGAAAACGCTCTGTCCGGCGAAACGATGATTAAAGTTCTTAACGCCGCGCCCGCCGCGTTTCCACCGCCGCTGACGAGATTTGTCAACATCGGAAAAGCGACCAGCGCATTTGTTCCGAAATTGGCAAGCGTGTTCGCCGCGTTCGCGCTGACCGCAGAATCTTTCAAAGCCGCGACCAGCAGCGGAACGGCCAGTTCGGGCGCGGACATTTGAATGCCGATGTCATTGATCGCCGTGCCGCGCACGGCATCGGACGAATCTTGAAGACGGGGTTTTATTCGTGTGATATAAACTCCGACATCATCCGTGACTGACGCCAATTCATCTATTGCCCATTGCCTGATTGCCACATTTTGATTAGTGAGCGCCTGACAAATAATGGATTCTGCCGGTTTGCCGATGGATTCAAGGCAGCGCTCGGTCACGAGAACGCGATCGTTTTCATTGAGAAGTTTTCCCAATTCTCCGGCGGCTGGCGCGGCATTCGTTCCCAAGATTTCAAATCCTCGTTCTCCAAGCCACCAAAAATCTTCGGCTGAATGCCATCGGATAAACCGAAGTCCGATTTCATCGCTGATTCTCAATTTGTCACCGGCGTCAATGACCCACGAACTGACCGGGTCGTCTTTGGCTTCAACCAAATTTAATAATTTCGGCAAAGCTTTCCTTGCACCTATGCCGCGAATGGCGTCTTGAGCTTCGGCAAGCCGCTGTGTTTCCATCCCTGACGTGTCCCAGTATTGTTGCACCCAACTCGTCAGCGTCCGCCCGTGGTAATGCGGTTCGCGTTCGCAAATGACCACAACCAAAACGCAGAGGATTGCGAGGCTTATCAAAATGAAGCGCGCTTTCACGGCTTTCAGAATTTCCGATACTTACGCCTCCCACAAAAAATTGACAAGACAATTACCTTCTCCGTCCGGGCGCGAAATGGCAGCCGCCATAAATCACCTCAATAACGCCTCGAAACCCGCTTGCACAAAATGTTCATCGCCAGTTAGCGCGTCGGCAATTCCTTCGTCTTGCATCGTCACGAATGAGATGCAATCGGTGAGCGACCATTGTTTGTCCGGACGTTTTTCGTAAAGTCGCAGGCCGCGCCGGAACAAATCCGTCGTGGCCGGAACAATTTTCACCTTTGGGTCCTGCGAAAGGTCGCGGATGAATGAAGCGACCAGACGCCGGCTGGCCGAGGCCGCCAAGGCATCCGCCACTTCAGCCAGAACCCATTCCGTGGTGACGAGATTGTTGCGCAAATCGCGCGCGGCAGCGGCGGCTTTTGAATGATGCTGGTCGGCACGATTCAGCAGTGCCACGAAGTAAAAGGCGTCCGCGAACACCGCTTTCATTTTTGGCGGTGACCGTGAACGTAATGGTCAAGATTCGCGGCAAGGTCGGCGGGCAGGTCGTTCGCCGCGCCAATGTAGTTCGCGTAACGCTCGGCAAACGAGGCTTCCAGCGCCGTGTCGGGAACGGTCAATTGCACTTCCGCGCCGTCCGGCAGATTTAATTCTGACGGCAGCCGGATGATTCCATTCGCAATTTTGACTGTGCAAGTCATGTTCTACTTTTCGTCCAATGCCGCCGCAAAAGCAAGCTTCTTTCAATTGTGAGAATTTACCTTCTCCGTCCGGGCGCGAAGTGGTAGCCACCGTGGACGCGCGCACCGCGGGCTTTGCCGGGGAAACCTTTCGGCGCGCCGGGTTTTCCTTCCTCGAAGAGCATGGTGTATTTGTAGTCGAAATTCTCCAGCTTCACGCGCGGGATTTTCTGGCTGATGAAGCGNNCGCCCGATGCGGTGGATGTAATCCTCCGGATGCTGTGGCACGTCGTAATTGATGACGTGGCTCACCTCCGCGATGTCGAGCCCGCGCGCGGCGATGTCCGTGGCCACGAGCGCCTCGAACTTGCCGTCGCGGAAACCGCGCAGGGCCTGCTCGCGTTCGCGCTGGGTGCGGTTGGAATGCAGCACGGCCACGGCGTGATTGGCGCGCTTGAGCAGGCCGGCGATGCGGTCCGCGCCGTGCTTCGTCCGGCAGAAGATGAGCACCGAGTTGTAATTCACGCGCTCAAGCAACTGGAGCAAAAGGTCTGATTTCTGCGAATCGGAAACGGGGTAAATAACGTGCTTCACGGTCTCGGCGGGCGTCCGGCGCGCGCCAATCTCAATCGTCTGTGGATTTTGCATCGCCCATTTGATGAGCGTTTCGATTTGCGGCGGAATCGTGGCGGAAAAAAGCGCGGTGTGGCGCTGGCGCGGGCAGCGGTCGAGAATGCGGCGCACGTCGGGCAGAAATCCCATGTCGAGCATCCGGTCGGCCTCGTCGAGCACGAGGAATTGAACCTTGTCCAGCCGCACCGTGCCTTTTTCTAAATGGTCGAGCAAACGTCCAGGCGTGGCCATGACGAGATCCGTTCCCGCGCGCAATTCATCCGTCTGCCGGCCGTAGCCGACGCCGCCATAAACGACGGTGGTTTTCAGATTGGTGAAACGCGCGTAATCGTGGATGGCGGTCTCCACCTGCGCGGCAAGTTCGCGCGTGGGTTCGAGGATGAGCGCGCGCGGGCCGGGCGCGTGCTGGCCGAGCTTCGAGAGGATGGGCAGGGCGAACGCGGCGGTCTTGCCGGTGCCGGTCTGCGCGCTGCCGATGACGTCTCGTCCGGCGAGCACGAGCGGGATAGCGCGGAGCTGGATGGGCGTCGGCTCGACGTAACCCATCGCCTTGACGCCGTCCAAGGTTGTTGGAGAGAGACCCAATTTGCTAAAAGCCATGTATCAGTCTATCAGGGTGACGGATTAATGAAAGGAATGAATTGCAGCAATGGTGTGCGGAAGTAAGTTGAACGGTGGAAAGTTTTCAAGTCCCGCTGCTAAAATTTTTTGAAGTAAAAGTCGTCGCGGCTGATGCCAAGGTCTTCGACGATGTCCGCAATGATGCCACGCGGCACGTCGCCCGGATGCCAGGCGAAAGTGATGAGGCAATCGGGGCGAAACGGATTGGAATAATGCCGATGACTGCCCATGGTGCGGAGGTGTTCGCAGCCGATTTCACGCAAGCGACGGTCGAGTTGGCGGCAATTTCAGGAAGGATATTTGCCCATGAGTCAAGCGGCGAGGACGAACTTGTCACGAAATGCGGAGGGAATTGGGCGTCCGGTTTCAAGCAACGCTTCCAGATGCGCTTTGGCGGCCTGTTGAAAACGGAGAGTGGCTTCGCCGCGATCACGTCCATGCGCGTGACAACCCGGCAACACCGAAGACTTGGCAATCCACACGCCATCCTCATCTTGGCGAAGTTGGACTTTTGAAAGTGGAACTATCATAACGAAATCAAAATAATCCGTTTTGAATCTAGCGTAAAGCCAAGATCGCTTCGCTACGACGGCGATGGAACTTCTTCAGACGGCGGAATCGTCTCCGGAACAGGCGCAGGCTCGACTGCGGAAGAAATTGTTTCGCCCGATGCCGGAACTTCGGGCGCCGGCGCGGCGGCTTCGGCTGGAGCAGAAGTTTCCACGGCAGTTTCCGCAACTGTTTCGGCAGGCGCGGAAATTTCCGCAGCAGATTCAGCGGCGCCTTCCGCTGGCGGCACAGTTTCAGTGGTCGCGGCAGCTTCGCCCTCCGCAGCCGGTTTTTCTTCGGCAGGTTTTTTCTCCGGCTTCAGCGGCCGGGGCAGCGGTTTTTTGGCGGTGTCCATCCGGCCATCCGCAAATTCCAGGACGTGGCCCTGATGAATCAGCCAGTGCA
>PLZL01000410.1 GCA_003152145.1 Limisphaerales bacterium | reverse complement strand
TCGCGCATGTATACGCGCTGGGCCGAATCGCGCGGCTGGGAAGTCGAGGTCACCGACGCGCTCACCGGCGAAACCGCCGGCCTCAAAAGCGTCACCATGCTCATCAAGGGCGAGAACGCCTACGGTTTTTGCAAGGCCGAGCGCGGCGTGCATCGCCTCGTGCGCATCTCGCCATTCGATTCCAACAAGCGCCGTCACACGAGTTTTGCCAGCGTGGACGTGATTGCGGAACTTGAGGAGAACGATGAGGAAATCGTGATTCCGGCGAATGAATTTGAGGTGGACACGTTTCGTTCCGGCGGCAAGGGCGGCCAGAACGTGAACAAGGTGGAGACCGCCGTGCGCATCACGCACATCCCGACCGGCCTCGTCGTCGCGTCGCAAACGCAGCGGTCGCAGCATCAAAACCGCGCCACGGCGATGCGGCTTTTGCTGTCGCGGATTTACGCCCAACGGTTGGACGCGGCGAAGGCCGATATGGAGCGATTTTACGGCGAGAAAGGCAGCATCTCGTGGGGCAACCAGATTCGCAGCTACGTCTTCCAGCCGTATCGCATGGTAAAGGATTTGCGCACCGGCGTGGAAACGAGCAACGTGCAGGCGGTGATGGACGGCGACCTCGACGNNTCGAACACCCAATGCCGGGCTGGCGCAGTTAATTCGATGTTCAGCGTTCAATGTTTGTTGTTCGATGTTGCCAGATAAAACAGTGAACATTCTCGACACCATCGTTGAAGAAAAGAAACGCGAAGTCGCGCAACTGCCCGCACGACTCATCGCCGCCGGTGATTTGCGCGACGCGCTGCTGGAGCGCGGCGAAAGGCGCGACTTTCTCGCGGCGTTGCGCCAGCCGTGCCTCGGCGACATCGCGCTGATTGCCGAGGTTAAAAAGGCATCGCCGTCCGCCGGCGTGATTTGCCCGGACTTCGATCCGGTTCGCATCGCGAAAGAATACGAAGCGGCGGGCGCAAGCTGCCTTTCCGTTCTGACCGACGGGGAATTTTTCCAAGCTTCGCTCGATCATCTCCGACAAATCCGCGCCGCCGTGAAACTGCCGCTGTTGCGCAAGGATTTCATCATTGATGAACGGCAAATCCTCGAAGCCATTGAATGGGGCGCGGACGCCATCCTGCTCATCGTGGCCATTTTGACTGACTCGCAACTGGCAAAATTTTATTCGCTCGTCACGGAGGCCGGCTTGGCTGTTCTGGTTGAAGCCCACGACGAAGCGGAATTAGATCGTGCGATGAAAATTTCCCCCGCGCTTATCGGCGTCAACAACCGTGATTTGAAAACTTTCAAGGTGGATTTGGCAACGACAGAAAAACTGGCGGCAAAACTTTTCTCGTCACCTGTCACTCGTCACGCGTCACTTTTGGTCGCCGAAAGCGGCATTTGCACGCGCGCAGACGTGGAACGGTTGAAGAAATGCGGAGCCAACGCAATTCTCGTCGGCGAATCGTTGATGCGCGGCGGAGACATCAAATCCAAAATTCGAGAGTTGATTGGTGGTTAATCGGTAGCACCCGCCTCCGGCGGGTTCAATTCGGCGTCCCGCCGAATTGCGGCAAGACGCGTGGTATTTCTGAAAAACGGACGAGCCGGTTGCGGTTCACATCACGAAAGGTTTCGGGCGCGACGCCCGAAACAACCCACGAGACGCGGGTGCTGCCACAAATCACGCGCGACTTTTCGTCAACTGCTTCGCCAAACGAATTGCCGCAATCATGCTTGAAGGATTTGCGATTCCCTTTCCGGCGATGTCGTAGGCCGTGCCGTGGTCGGGCGAGGTGCGGATGAACGGCAGGCCGAGCGTCCAGTTCACGCCGGTGTCGAACGCGACGGCTTTCAACGGCGCAAGCCCCTGATCGTGATACATTGCGACCACCGCGTCGAAATCCCCTTGCAGCGCGTAA
Organism: Limisphaerales bacterium; assembly: GCA_003152145.1. Next base: position 3,795 of record PLZL01000410.1, on the reverse strand, counting down.
TGAAAAACTGTGTCGCCGCTCAATGGGCCGACGACGTCCAGTCCGCGTTTTTGGGCGGCGAGCACCGTTGGCGTGATGGTTCTAATTTCTTCATCGCCAAATTCGCCGCCTTCACCCGCGTGCGGATTCAGGCCGCAAACGGCGACACGCGCGCGCGGCAAACCCAGATCGCGGCAGGCTTGCGCGGCGAGTTCGATGGCCTGCGCGATTTTTTCCGCCGTCAGTTTTTCGGGAACCGATTTGATGGAAATGTGGATTGTGGCCAGCGCGACGCGGAGCCAGCGGTTTTTTTCATCGTGGCCGAGCAGCATCATTGCGGTGCGCTTGGCGCCGGCAAGTTCGGACAGAAATTCAGTCTGCCCGACAAATTTATGTCCGGCGCGGACGATGGATTCCTTGTTGACGGGCGCGGTGACGAGCGCGTCGAGTTCGCGCCGCAGACAACGTTTTGCCCCATCGCGCAACCACGCGATGGCGGCGCGCGCGGCCACCGGCGAACCGGCGGGCAAATCTTCCGGCAGCGGTTGGGCGGGTGGATTGGTGGCAAACAATTTTCCGGCGGCGTTGTAATCGGAAAATTTTTCGAGCGGCAGGTTCAGTGCGAATTTCCGGATGAGCCGGCGGACGCAATGTTCATCGCCGACCAGCAGATATTTTGAATCGTCTTTCGCGGCTTCGGCGGCGACGGCCTTGAGAGCGACTTCGGGACCAACGCCGGTCGCGTCGCCAAGCGAAACGCCAATCCAGCCGGTCATGGGAAGCGGAGGATGAAGCTTTTTGCCTTCAAGCGGGCAATCCACTGTTTCAAAAGACGCGCCTGTTCCTGGGCGCGCAGGTTTTTTTCAATGTCATCGCGGACGTCATTCAGCGGTTTGATATGCGCCGGGCGCGTCTGCTCGACGAGCATGAGATAGCAGGTCTCGGGTGTTTCAGTCACGTCGCTCACCTGGCCGGGCTGGAGCGCGAACGCGGCGTCGGCCAGCTCCTTGCGCAGCACGGACCGTTCGATCCAGCCCCGGTCGCCGCCCTGGCTGCGTAGCGAATCCTGCGAATAAATGGAAGCCATGTCCGCGAACGCCGCCCCCGCCTGGATTTGGGCCCGGATTTCACGGGCCAGATTCACCGCGTTGGTGTCGTCGCTGGCGGTCTTGTTGAGGACGATCATGCGCAATTTGATTTCGTCCTCGACCTTGAAATCGTCCTGGTGCGCTTGGTAATAAGTTTCAACCTTGTAGGGCGAGATGACGATTTCCTGCGCAATGTTTTTGGAGCGCATAAATGTCGCAATCGCTTGATCGCGCACGTCCGCGCGGAAAGACTCGAACGTCTCGCCCCGCGCCTGCAATGTCTTCATCAGCGTCACGCGGTCGCTGTAGAGTTCGCGGATGCGGTCTTGCACAATCTCATCCAGATAGCTGTCCGGCATCCGATACCCTTGCGTGTCGAATTCATGCAGAATCAACTGGCGTTCGACCAACTGCTCCAGGCCGTCGTTGATCACCCCGGTGAGTTTCTGCTGGAACACCGCCTCCGGCTGGCCGGCGTATTCGCGCCGCAGGGAGTCAATCGCCGGTGCAATAAATTCCTCCACCTGCTGGCGCGTGATGACTGTGTCGTTGATGACGGCCAGGACGCCGTCCACCATCTCCGCGTGAAGACGCGGGCCGGGGCAAAGCGCCAAAGCCAGAATCGGAACGAAACGGAAAATATTCATCAACTGACGCCAGTCTAACAACAACCAACGGCGGGTCAAGCACGCGACAACTTCGGCGGTGTCCCAATTACCGGCGACATGGAGCGCGAGTTGTCCCAACTCGCAGCATATCCGCACCGTCCAGCCGCTGCGGGTTGAAGACAATCCGCGCTCCGTTTCAGATCAGGACACCGCCACAACTCCGGCAGCTTTGCAAGCTTCAATGCAGTTTGGGGCGATTCAACCAATACATCAACGCCGCCAGAATTCCGGCCACGACCAGTGCCACGAAGAGTGACCACTTCATGATGAGCCACTGTTTGCGCCGATGCGCGCGGCCGCCCTGCCCCGGCAGCAGGTAAAATCGCTTTTTCTCTTTCTCTTTGTCATGTCGGGAACGATGCATGGGTCAGGGAATTACCAGACGGTTGGTGGCGTTGCCGGTGTTAGCGAGCGCGGATTGGAAAGTCAAAGTGGTTGTTGTTAGCACCGAACCGTCCGCGAGACCGATGTTACCGATGCGTAAATGTTGATTTCGGAAGCTCCACTGCTGCGGACGCCCGTGTCGTTCATTCTCCGTCCATTCAACGGAAGCATTTGTTGAAAGATACAGAATTCCGGGACGAACGCGAACACCGTTGACCTCAAGATTGTCGTCGCCGGAAAGAATCATTTGCGGGTATTTATCTTCCGCGTCCAAACCAACAAAGTAGCTGATTGTTTGGCTATTGAGGTCAGTTGTGAAATTGGATGCGTAATGCCGAGTGGTGTCTTGCGGGCAAAACAAAATTTTTGGCGTGGACAACTCATTGGACATGACGCGAAAGATCGCAGAAACATTTCCGGCTACAGCGAGTTCCATTGCGCCGCCATTTGTAACGGAAATTTTCATCGGGTAGTTGTCTCCATTGTCTCCTTCCCAAATTCGGAACGACAGGCCGATTTGTTTCAGATTGTTTACGCAATTAATTTTTTCGTGTTTTCGACCGTCTCCGACACGTAGTGCAGGCAAAAGCACCGCCGCCAACAATACAACCACGCAAATGACCACCAGCAATTCAGTCAAAGTGAATCCGTTGCCGCCGCGCGGTGTTGGTTGAGTTTTCATTTCCGTTTCCATTGCCAGCATCGGCAATGCCACGCCATATTTGCGGAATTTCCCGGAAGAATCAACCCAAGCGCGTAAAAATTTCACGCACGATGCCTGAAAATTGTCCGGTCACCGGCATTTCATTGCACTTCCACCTGCCGGATTGGCGCATGTTTGGCCCGTTTGAACAGCAGAATCAACGGAAGACAGCACAACACCATCAGTCCGAACACGCGGAACGTGTCCACAAACGCCCACAAATGCGCCTGCGCGTTCAGCGTGCTGTAAATCAGCCCGTAGGCCTGATGCGTGGCGGTCACGGGATCGCTCTGCTGCGCCAGCGCGTGTTGCGCGGCGGCGAGCCGCTGTGTGAACACCGGGTCGGTCGGCGTCAGATGCCCGACCATGAGCGCCTGATGCGCCTGCGCGCCGCGCGCGACCAGCGTGGTGACGAGCGCGATGCCAATGCTGCCGCCGATGTTTTGCATGAGGATGTAAAGACCGGTGGCACTGCCGATTTCCCGCTGCCGCAACTGGCTCATGGTCGCCGTCGTCAACGGCACGAAAATGAAACTGATGGCCACGCCGTTCAGCACGGTCGGAAAAATGACGCTGGCCATGCTCACTTGGAGATTGATGTCGCTCAACAGAAACGCGGACAGGCTCAACATCGAAAACCCAAAACCCAGCAGCCAGCGCAGCGGGACGCGCCCGACCAGCCGTCCCACCAGAAACGTGGTGAAGAAGGCGGCGATGCCGCGCGGACTCATCGTGTAGCCGCTTTGCAGCGCCGGATAACCCATCAGCGTTTGCAGAAACAGCGGCAGCTCCGCCGTCGTGCCGTAAAGGATGATGCCGATGACCGTCATCAACATCAGGCCGGTGGCGAAATTCCGGCTGCGCAAAATCCGCAAATTCACCAGCGGGTCCTTCACCCGGAATTCCCAAACGATGAACGCGATCATGGCGACAACGGAAATGCCGATAAACCAGCGGATCCAGACCGCGCCCA
>PLZL01000210.1:531-4784 GCA_003152145.1 Limisphaerales bacterium | reverse complement strand
TGCTTGTAGAAAAATTTCAGGAACATTTCCTGCACCTTCGCGCTCATTTTTTTCAATTCACGCTGCAGCTTTTCCTTGCGGCCCTTCTGGAGGGCCTTTTGCCAGTTGAAATATTTCACGTCCACTTTCTCGTCGAGCGCGTGGACTTTTTTGATGAGTTTGCGCACGTCGCGCAGATGGCCTTNNATGGCGATGTGTTCCTTCGCCGTGAAACCGAGGCTGTAGACGATGCGCTTCATCTCGATTTCAGCTTCCTCGATTTTTTTGCAAATCTCGACTTCCTGTTCGCGCGTGAGCAGCGGGACCTTGCCCATCTGGTTCATATACATGCGCACCGGGTCGTCCAGAATCTCCAGGCGTGCGTCCTCATCGGCTTCTTCCGGCTGCGCCTGTTCCGGCTGCTTGGTGCGTTCGGCGCGTTCGGCCTCGGCCTGGTCCATGACGATTTCCACATCCAAGGCGCGCAACTTGCTCAACAACACGTCTAGGTCGTCGGGGCTTAAATTCTCCGGCAATACGTCGTTGATGTCATCGTAGGTGACATAGCCGTGTTCCTGGGCGAGATGGAGCAGCGTCTTGACCGTCTCGGTCAAATCCACGGTTGATTGCGCCGGCACGGGAGCCGCATTCGCATGACCGTTGGGCGGCAATTTTCCCGCCGCGGCGGAAATGGCGTGCGTTTTGGATTTTCCAGTCGCGTCTGCTGCCTTGGCCGCATTCCGCCGCGCGCTGCTGGTAATGACGAAGCGCCGCCGCACCGGAGCCGTCTTCGCCTTGGCGTGGTGTCCGCCGCTGCGCTGACGACTGCGCGCCGCGCTCGACGCCGCTGTTTTTCGATTCAACATAATTTATAAGACCCGAACAATCCGCATCAGTTCAGAGAAATCCATGGGCGATCTCTTTTTTGCGGACTGCGGCGGTCCTGATATTTTCACCCGACCGCTCGCCCTTGAGTCATGGATACTGCGAACACCGGAAGACCGACGCGGCTTGATACTAGCCGCTTTTGCCCGGAAATCAAGCATAATCGTCACATTATCGTCACTTTGGGATGAATTGGGAAACCGCCGGAATGGCGGGCGGATTTCGTTTTAAAAAACTTGCAATCAGCAGGTTGCGAATCAAAATCAGGCTCGCTCGCGCACGGCGGCGATATCGCGGGTGATTTGCGTCCGCAATTCTGCCGGTGAGGCAAATTTTGTTTCGTCCCGGAGCTTTTCGCCCATTTCGATTTCTAGTTCCATGCCATAAAGCCTGCCGCTGAAATCCAGCAAGTGCGCCTCCACGCGGAGTTCCGGTTTGGCCGAAACCAGCGTCGGGCGAAATCCGATGTTCAATGCCACCCGGTAAAATTGTCCCTTCAGTTTTGTGAAACCCGAATAAACGCCGTTCGATGGCAAAACCAAACCGGCGACGTCGAGATTCGCCGTCGGAAAACCGAGTTGGCGGCCCAATTTGTCGCCCTCGATGACAGGGCCCGCAATCGCGTAAGGCCGTCCCAGCATCTGGCCCGCGCCGTCGAGGTTGCCCGCGCGAATCGCTTCCCGAATCCGCGTGCTGCTGACGACCCGGTTGTCGAGCGAGACCGCCGCCAGTCCGTGAACGGGAAAACCGATTTCGCCGCCGAGTTTCTTCAGCAGCGCCACGTCGCCGCTTCGTTTGTGGCCGAAAACAAAATCCGCGCCGACACAGATGCTCTGGATTGAACCGAGGTCACAGGCCAGACCGCGCACAAAAACTTCGCCGGACTGTTCGCTGAATTCTTTGTCAAAGCGAACCAGCAACAGATGGTCCGCGCCAAGCGACTCAATCGCGCGCAGTTTTTGCGGCAGCGAATAAATCAGCGGCGGCACGCGGCCGGGTGCGACGATGGCGTTTGGGTGGCGATCGAACGTGAGGACGAGCGCGACGGCATCATGCTGGCGCGCGTCGGCGATGGTCTGGCGGATGATTTGCTGGTGGCCGAGATGCACGCCATCGAAAAAGCCGATGGCCAGGCAGACCTTGCGGTTGCCCGGCTTGAGTTCATTCGCGGCGTGGATGGTTTTCATGACAGCGACAGTTTCAAAAACGGAATCACTCTTTTCTCCAATTCGGCGGTCGTCAAATTCAAAACCGCGTCCAGTGGGGTGGCATCCGCCACGTCAAACTTGCCGGAAACGCTTCGGCGCAACGTTGCCAGATGCGCGCCGCAGCCGAGTTTCTGGCCGAGATCATGCGCGATGCTGCGAACGTAAGTGCCTTTCGTGCAGGCGATTTTGAACGCGCCGAGCGGCGGCTCGTAATTTGTGAACCGGAAATTGTAAATGTGGACGAGGCGCGGCTCGCGTTCGATCTCAATGCCTTTGCGCGCCAGTTTGTAAAGCGGCACACCATTCTTCTTGATGGCCGAAACCATCGGCGGAATCTGCATCAGGTCGCCGATAAATGCTGCGGCGGCTACGTTCAACTGGTCAAGCGTCAACGGCGGGACGGTTCTTGTTTCCAGAATTTCGCCGTCGGCGTCATAACTGTCCGTTGTCTCGCCGAATTTCATGGCGCCTTCATAAACCTTGTCGTCGCCCATCAATTTTTCGGACAACTTTGTGCCGCGGCCAAGCACGATGATGAGCAGGCCGGTGGCNNCGTTCGGGTCGAGCGTGCCGCAATGCCCGACCTTCTTGATTTGAAAGCGACGGCGGATGGCGTCCACCACGTCGTGCGACGTCGGGCCGGTGGGTTTGTCAATGAGAACCGCGCCGTCGAGTGCTGAAAATTCTTGCATGAAAACTACTTTGCTGCGTTCAACGCTCTTTTTACAGCCGCAATCACCTTGCGCTGCACTGAAAGCGGCTTGCCGGAAATTCTTGCGCCCGCCGCCGCCGGATGGCCGCCGCCGCCGAACTGCGCGGCGATCTCGTTCACGTTCACCTTGTCGCTTTTGGAGCGGAGGCTGATGCGGATCAAATCGGGTTCGATTTCTTCAAAAACGCAGGCGACGACGACCGGCTCAATGTTGCGGATGTGGTCAATGAGTCCTTCGGTGTCCTCGCTTTCTCCCCCGGTGCGGGTGAAATCGGCCTGCTTCAGCCAGAACCAGGCAATCTGGTCGTGATGTGTCAGGCGAAAGCGGCTGTAAATATGTTTCAGCAGCCGCGCGCGGGAGACCGGATACGATTGATAAACCTCATTGCAGATTGTGGCGAGGTTCGCGCCCCGCCCGACGAGTTCGCCAGCGATGTGAAACGTGCCGGGCCGCGTGCTCGGATAGCGAAATGAGCCGGTGTCAGTCGAAACGGCAGTGAACAGGCAGTCGGCAATCGGCCGGCTGATCGGCCAGCGCGCGACCTTGAGCAGCCGGTAAATCAGTTCGCCGCAGGAAGGCTCGCGCGCGGAAACCCAGTTCACGTCGGCATAGCGCGTGTTGCTTTCGTGATGGTCAATGTTGATGAACATTTTCCGGTGGGCGATGCACTTGCCGGCCTTGCCGAGCCGCTCAAAACTCGCGCAATCCGTGGCGATGACGCAGTCAAACTTCCGGTCGCGTTTCGGCTTTTGGAACAGGCCGTCGGGATTCAGGAATTTGTATTTTTGCGGAACGATGTCCTCGTTCCAGCAAAAAACTTTTTTGCCTTCATTTCGCAGCGCCAGCGTGAGGCCGAGCTGCGAGCCGATGCAATCGCCATCGGGCCGGACGTGGCCAACGATGCAGAAGGTTTTGCTCTGGCGGATGACCTCAAGAATCCGGTCGATGACTTTGGGATAGCTTTTCATCGGCGATGATTCACATTCGCGGGAGCGCTGGCGTCCCGCCGGCGTGCCGTGTTTTGCCGACCGGAACAACTTGCCGGCGGGACACCGGCGCTCCCAGGCGATGATGGAGGTCTCTCATTCTTCCGGATTATTTGCAGCGGGCGCGGATTTTTCCAGCTCCTCGATGATTTGCAGCACCTTGTTGCCGCGCACGATGGAATCGTCGAAGACAAATTTCAGCGTCGGCGTGAATTTCAAGACGACGGACTTGCCCACGATGCCTTGAATGCGAATTCGATGCTCATTGAGCATCTGAATGCCGTGTTTCTGCTGGTCGGCGTTGCCGAAAATGCTGATGAAGACAACGGCGGACTTCAAATCGCCGCCCACGTCTACGTCGTTGACGGAAATCAAGCCACATTCGTTGACGTGAAATTCCCGACGGACGGCTTCGCCGATTTCGCGCTTCAACAATTCGCGCACCCGTTCATGCCGCAGATTGTTCATAAAAATTTAGCGTC
>PLZL01000210.1:0-522 GCA_003152145.1 Limisphaerales bacterium | reverse complement strand
GTAACATTCGATGGCGTCGCCGACCTGAAAATCGCTGTAGCCCTCGATGCGGAGGCCGCATTCCATGCCGGCGCGGACTTCGTTGACCTCGTCTTGAAAACGGCGGAGCGATTGGCAGATGCCCTCGTAAATCACGTCCTTGCGGCGGCGCACGCGCACCTTGCCTTTGACAATGCGACCGCTGGTGACCATGCAGCCGGCGACAGGCGCGCCCTTGGACACTTCAAAAATCTGCCGCACTTCCGCCGAACCGATGGTGTTTTCTTTCATGTCCGGTTCGAGCAACCCGGCCATCGAGTCCTTCACCTGGTCAATCAACTCGTAAATGATCGCGTAAAGCTTGATCTGCACGCTTTCATGTTTCGCCTTTTCGGCGGCGGTGCTGTCCAGCCGCGTGTGAAAACCGAGAATGACGGCGTCAGACGCCGACGCGAGCGCCACGTCGTTTTCGGTGATCGTGCCGACATCGCTGTGGATGATTTCGAGCGCAATCTTGTCCGACTCGATTTTCTTGAGCGCCTC
>PLZL01000247.1 GCA_003152145.1 Limisphaerales bacterium | reverse complement strand
GGCGCATGATGACCGTGTCCGTTGTGCCGATGAAATAGCCGGAAATGCCGCCGATGATCATGCCGAACGTGAATGACAGCAGGATGCCAATGACGCCGATGGACAGTGAAATTTGCGAACCGTAGAGCAATCGCGAAAAAACATCGCGCCCGAACTGGTCCGCGCCGAGCAAATAAACCGGATAATTTTTATCGCCGGTGCCAAACAAATGGATCGTGGCTGAAATCAAGCCGAACAATTTGTATTTGTCGCCTTGAACAAAAAAATGAAGAAGCTTCGCGTCGTTTTCAACAATGTGATAGGCGAAAACGCCACCGCCTTGTTCGTAACGCGGCACAACGAGATGAGAGCCTTGCAGGCGCGGCCAAATCGGCGGGTGGAAGGAGTAATTCGTGTCCAGGCGATCGTAGCTATACGGCGCGACAAAACCGGCAAGCAGCGCCACAAAATAAAGGAAAATCAAAATCACGCCGCCGACCATCGCGATGCGCCGCTGTTTCAACCGTCGCCAGAACAATTGCCACGGCGAGAGCGGTTGCTCTGCGTTCAGGGCTTGTGTTGGCGCAATTTCGTTCATTTATTTGAGCCGGATTCGAGGGTCGCTCCACGCGAGCAGCAAATCCGCGATGAAATTTCCAATCACCAGCAGCGCGGTGGCCATGACGACGCAATCCACGACAAGATAGGAATCCTTGGCGAAAAAAGCCTCCATTGTCAGCCGTCCGAGGCCGGGCCAGGCCATGATGTTTTCCACGATGAACGCGCCGCTCAACAGCGCAGCAAGCGAGTAGCCGAAAATGGTCAGCAGCGGATTGATGGCGTTGCGGAGTGCGTGCTTGTAAATCACCCAGCCTTCGCCGAGGCCGCGAGCGCGGGCGGCGGTGACATATTCGGCGCGCAATGTGTCGAGCAGGTTGGAACGCATCTGGCGCATGATGCCGGCCATGTCGGCGGCGGCCAGCACGATGGCGGGCAAAATCAAGTGATGCGCGCGGTCCCAGAATTGATGTGCCGGCGGCATGAAATCATACAGCGCGTTTTGCGCGCCGCCGACTGGAAACCAGCCAGTTGAAGCCGCGAACCAGAGCGCCAACAACGAAAGCAAAACATCCGGCACGGACAAACCCACAAAGGCGAAGAGCGAGCAGCCGCGGTCAACCCACGAATCTTTCCTGACCGCAGCCCAGATGCCGAGCGGAATGGCGATTCCCCAGGCGATGACGAGCGCAAAAAACGAAAGCAGGAACGTGTTCCACAGCCGTTGGACGATGAGCGAGGTGGCGGGGATTTTATAGGCCATCGAGTAGCCAAAGTCGCCGTGCAAGATGCTTTTGAACCAGTAGAAATATTGGACATACCACGGNNGGCGCGAGCGACATGAGCAGAAAGGTCAGCAATGACACGCCCAGCAGGAGCGGAATCATGTGCAACAGCCGTTTCAGGACGAATGACCACATCGCTATAACGTGGTGAAACGTGACAAAAAAGGTTGTTGGGCGCGATGAAAAACTCGACTTTGAGCAAACAAAGCGGAATGCTTTCAAAGGTTAAATGATGCGCATGAAAAATTCCTTTGCTCAAATCGGCGCGGTTTTTACCGCAACAATTCTTTGTCTGTCCGGCTGCGGAAAAAAAGCGGAAACGCCTCCGGAAAAATCCGCCGCCAGTTATCCGCTGCCCGACCCGCCGGTGGTGGTGGATTGCGAGCCGGGCAATTTGGGCGGAAAATTTGTTGTATCCGAGGTTGGTGATCCCAAGACATTCAATTACATCATGGCGAATGAATCGTCCTCCATTGACATCGGACGGTTTATGTTTTGGTCTCTGCTGAACTTCGATGTGCCGACGCAAGGAGTGAAACCCGGCCTCGCAGAATCGTGGACGAATTCGCTGGACGGCAAGACGTGGACGTTCAAACTGCGAAAAAATCTGCGTTGGAGCGACGGCGAACCGCTGACGGCGGACGACGTGATTTTCACGTGGAACGGAGTCATTTACAACACGAACATCAATACCGTCATGCGCGATCCGTTCATCGTTGACGGAAAAGAATTCACAGTGACGAAGGTGGACGATTTGACGGTTCAGGTCGTGACGCCGGAAGTTTATGCGCCATTCTTGGCATCTTTCGGTGCGGGTGTGCCGATCATACCGAAACATGTTTTGGAGAAATATGTCGCCAACGGCACTTTTTCGTCGGCTTATGGCGTCAATTGGAAGCCGGAGGACATCGTGGGCAGCGGACCGTATCGTTTGAAGGAATACAAGACGGCGCAATACACCATGCTCGAACGCAATCCGTATTTTTGTGAAGTGGACAAAAAGGGCCAGCGCCTTCCGTATTTTGATGACATCATTTTTACGGTCGTGCCGGACATGAACGCGATGTCGCTGCGTTTTTTGAGCGGCGAGAGTGACGTGGACGATTTCGTTTATCCGTATGAATACGACCAGTTCAAAACGGCCTCGGCGAACGACAAATTTCAATTGCTCGAACCCGGCACCGGATTGGAAATGAGCTTTTTGTGGTTCAACGAAAACACGAATGTTGACCAAAATGGCAAGCCGCTCGTTGACCCCAAAAAATTGAAATGGTTTCGCGACACAAAATTCCGGCAGGCGGTTTCCTATGCGATTGACCGTGACGCAATCATCAAATCCATTTTTTCAGGCCGCGCGATCCCGGCATACGGCTTTGAGACGCCCGGCAACAAAAAATGGTTTGATCCGAACACCCGAAAATATTCCCACGACCCGGAAAAGGCGCTCGCGCTGTTGAAGGAAATTGGAATTGAAAAACGCAACGGCGACGACTTTTTGACCGATGCCGCCGGAAATAAAATTGAATTCGTTTTGAACACAAACACCGGCAACGGCGCCCGCGAAAAAGCCGCGGTGCTCATCGCCGACGATTTGAAGAAGCTTGGCATCAACGTCATTTTCCAGCCGATCGAATTCAACACGCTCATCACGAGAATTGACGACACCCATGATTACGATTGCATCCTAATGGGTCTCCAGCCCGGCACGAGCGCCGATCCTTCGGACGGCATGAACACCATCAAGTCCGGCGGCTACACGCACCAATGGTTTCCGCGCCAGAAAACGCCCTCGACCGATTGGGAGGCGCGGCTGGATCAATTGATGGACGCGCAAATCAAGACCTTGGATTACGCAGAGCGCAAAAAAGATTATGACGAAGTTCAGGAAATCCTTGCCGAGCAGCAGCCGATGATTTTCACCGTCACGCCGATGTATTACGCCGCCATCCGTTCGGACATCGGCAATCTGCGCGCATCGGCGTTGAGTTCCTACCGCGCGACGTGGAACGCCGAGGAGCTTTATTTCAAGCATTAAGTGTCGAGGTGTTTAAAGGTTGAAGCGACAAGACGTTTTTCCTACGCTTCAGCGCTTTAACAGTTTGATTATTCACCGCTTTAACGAATTTTATGGCTTTGCTTGAAGGGAAAACCGGGATTGTTTTCGGCGTCGCCAACCAGCGCTCCATCGCTTGGGCCATCGCGCAGGCGTGGGCGCGCGAGGGTGCCCGGCTCGCCTTCACCTACCAAGGAGAGCGGCTCAAGGAAAATGTGACGGAACTCAGCGGCACGTTCGGCAGTGACACGCTGCTCATGCCTTGCGATGTGACGAAGGACGATGAAATCTCCAGCGTCTTCAAAGCTGTCGGCGAAAAATTCGGCAAACTGAATCTGCTCCTGCATTCCGTCGCGTTCGCGCCGAAGGACGCGCTCGAAGGAGAATTCGTCAACACGACCCGCGAGGCGTTCCGCGTCGCGCACGACGTGAGCGCGTATTCGCTCGTGGCGCTCGCCCGCGCCGCCGCGCCGTTGATGGCCGACGGCGGCAGCATTGTGGCGATGAGTTATTACGGCGCGGAAAAAGNNCCAGCACGCGCTATCTCGCCTATGACCTCGGCCCGAAAAAAATCCGCGTCAACTGCATCAGCGCCGGCCCGGTCAACACGCTCGCCGCGCGCGGCATTGCTGGTTTCAGCGAAATGTTGAAGCATTACGAGGCCAAGTCGCCGTTGAAACGAAATGTTTTGCCGGAGGAACTCGGCGCGACGGGAAATTTCCTGGCCAGCGACGGCGCGGCGGCGATTACCGGGCAGGTGATTTATGTGGACAGCGGCTACCAGATCATGGGGATGTAATCTGTGATGGTAGCACAGGCCTCCGGCCTGTCGTTTCCGGCGTCACGCCGGAAACTCTTTGGCGACGGGTGACTGCTGCTTGTTAGACAATTCAGGGCAAGCGTTCGCTGCAAAACGAAATTCTGCGGGACGCCGAATTTGACCCGCGGGACGCGGGTGCTACCGCAGATTTCAAAACTTAATCTGGCCGTTTCATTTCAAACCGGTCGCGCGTGCGGCAATACCAGTGCGGCGAAGCCATACGCCCGATGAGAAAAAGCTTTTCCGTGTGAATCCACTTTTTCTCCGCATCGAATAATTCATCCCGCAAATGGAGGCGTTTGATTAAGCCAATCACCACGCGATTTTTGCCAATTTGTAAAGTTCCCCATTCGATGCATTCCAGACTCGCGGGCGATTCAGCAATGCGTGGCGGCTTCACGACGGATGACGGCGCGGCGGTCAAGCCGGCACGAGTCAGCTCGCTTTCGCCGAACGGCAGCGACGCGGCGCACTGGTTCATCGCCTCGGCAATGGATTCGTCCACGAGGTTCACGACAAATTCGTGCATGGCGCGGACGTTGAGCGCGGTGTCCTTCGGCGTGCCGTTGTCACGGTCGCCGGGCGCGAACGCGCAAATGGGCGGATTCGCGCCGAGCAGATTGAAGAAGCTGAACGGCGCGGCGTTCACCCTGCCTTCGGTGTTGATGGTTGTCACGAGCGCGATCGGACGCGGCGTGACGAGGCTGGCGAGTATCGGATAGGCACGGTCGGCAAAATCTTTTTCAAGGTTAAGTTCCATAATTCAAAATCAGGTTGAATGTTTCAGGCGCGTAACATACGAGCCATCCACGTTGTCTGCAAACGGCAGCAATTCTCGCTCGTTTTCCAATTTGAAACCGGCGTGTGCGCGCAAAAATTCTTTCACCACTTCGCCATTTTCCTCTGGCTCCAGGCTGCAAGTGCTGTAAACCAAAACGCCGCCGGGTTTTAGTTTCGTCGCGGCGAGCTTGAGCAAATCTAGTTGCGTCTGTTGCAACCGTAAAATTTCCTCCGGCCGAATCCGCCAGCGCAAATCCACGCGGCGGCGCATCACGCCGGTGTTGGAGCAGGGCGCGTCAATGAGAATGCGGTCAAAAGCTGAAGGCTGAAGGCTGAAGGCTGAAAATAAAATGGGTTCGATGCAGGTGACGCCGAGGCGTGCGCAATTTTCTCGGATCAATTTCAGTCGTTCTTCGGAAATATCGCAGGCGACGATGCAGCCTTGATTCTGCATCAATTGTGCGAGGAAGGTGGTCTTGCCGCCGGGCGCGGCGCACAAATCCAGAATCGTTTCGCCGGGCTGCGCTCCGATTTCGCGCGCGGCGAGCAGCGTGCCGGGGTCTTGAATGTAAAACCAGCCGTCACGAAAACTCGCCAGCGAATTCAGTGATGGATGCGATTTCAGTTCAAAAACGAGATTTTCTTCCAGCCAATCATGCCGGATAAAATCGTATTCGACATTTTCCTCGCGCCATTTTTCCACCAGCTTGCCGGCGTCGGTTTTGAGGGTATTGACGCGTGCGAAGGTTTTCGGCGGCGTGTTGTTCCATTCGAGCAGTTGCGCCGTTCTTTCCGCGCCGAAATTTTTCCGCCAGCGGTCAACCAGCCATTCAGGATGCGACCAGCCGAGCGCGGGTTGCGAAACTTTCAAGTCTGCCAGAAGTTTTTTTGTTTCGTCAAATTCCCGCAAATAGCCGCGCAAGATGGCGTTGATGAATCCAGCCTGCTGGCCGAAGCCGCCGTGTTTGGCGAGTTCAACGGTCTCGTGGACGGCGGCGTGGTCGGGAATGCGGTCGAGCCAGAAAACCTGGTAAAGGCCGAGGCGCAGCAGATTTTGGAGGCCGGATTTTTGTTCGCGTCCGTTCGTCTTCCGGGCGATGAGCCAGTCAAGAGCGGCCTGCCAGCGGACAACGCCATAAACGATTTCCTGACAAAGCCCGCGGTCGGCGGACGAAAGCCGCGCGCCCGCCAGCGCGTTCTCCAGCAAATTTTCCGTGAATTCGCCGCCGGCGCGTCTTTGCTGCAAAACTCCTGCCGCAATTTGTCTTGGATTTTGGCCGTTCATCGCGTTTAATGAATTATTGTGAGTCCGTGACGGAAAGAATGCGATTTTTTTATGAGATCAGAATTTGAAAAACTGGCAGCAGCGGGAAAAATCGAGGGACGCCACGTCGAGCCGCTGACGAAACTGGCGGAAGGCGGCTGCTGCACGCACCGGAGCTGGGGCTTCGGCAAGATCAAGACGGTGGACACGGTCTTTGCGCGGTTCACGATTGATTTTGCCGGCAAGCCGGGGCACACGATGGATCTGGCGTTTGCGGCCGAGACGCTGAAACCGATTCCCAAGGACCACATCCTCGCCCGCAAGACCAACGACCTCGAAAGCGTCCGCCAGATGGCGGCGCATCATCTCGATTTGATCAAGCTGGTGTTGAACAGCCACGGCGGACGGGCGACGGCGGACCAGATTCAGCAGGTGCTCGTGCCGGATGTCATCCGCGACGACTGGCGGAAATGGTGGGAAACCGCCAAGCGCGAGATGAAAAAGGACGGCCATTTCGTCGTGCCGCTGAAAAAAGCCGAGCCGGTCATTTTTCAGGTGCAGGAAACGTCGTTGCAAGACCGGCTGCTCATGGATTTCCGCGCGGCGAAGGGGCTGAAGGCGCGCGTCGCGGTGGTCGCCGAAGTGCTCAAGGTGGCATCTGATTTGGCGGACAAAGCGGCGACGGCGGGTGAAATCATCACCGCGTTGGACGCGGACATCGCCTCGCATCAGCGCACGCAGACGGCGGTCGCGCTGGAGGCGGTTTTTGCGCGGGACGAGTTGCGCGCCGTCGCGGGACTGGCGCCTGCCGCAGACGAAATCACCGACGCGCAAATCTGGGCGCAGGACATCAAGTTCGGCCAGGTGCTCGAACAAATTCCCGCCGCGAAACATCACCGCGCGCTGGAATCGTTCAAGGCGTCGAACCCCGACCACTGGCAGGAAAAGGTGCGGGGCGCGTTGAATGCCGCCTCCGCGAAATTGTGCCGCGAACTGGCCAGCCTGCTCATCCAGAGCGGCAAGATGGATTTGCTCAAGGAAACGCTCGCTCGGCTCGTCAGCCAGCACACGGCCGGCAGCGAACTGCTGCTCTGGCTCGGCCGTGACCGCAATGATTCGTTTGCGGACATCCTCGGTCCGGAAGTTTTCCGCGCCATGCTCA
>PLZL01000050.1 GCA_003152145.1 Limisphaerales bacterium | reverse complement strand
GTGGTGGACAATGCCTCGACCGATGGGTCGCCGGAGATGGTGGAGGCCTTGTTTCCGGCTGTGAAGATCATCCGGAATGCGGAGAACCTTGGATTTTCCAAGGGCAATAATGTCGGCGTGAAGGCGAGCCGGGGTAAGTATGTCTATCTGCTCAATTCCGATGTTAAAGTTTTCGTCGGCTGCCTGGATGCGTTGGCGGATTACCTGGATCAAAATCCCAGGGTCGGCATGGTCGGGCCGAAAATTCTGAACCGGGATTTGACGCATCAAAGTTCGTGTCGACGGTTTCCGACGCTATGGAATAATTTTTGCGAAGTGGCCGGACTGGCGAAGGTTTTTGCCGGATCCAGAATTTTCAGCGGCGAACACATGTTCTATTTCAAGGGCCACCGGCTTATGGATGTGGACGTGCTGGTTGGCTGCTTTTGGACGATCCGGCGCGAAGCCGTCAACGAATTCGGCTTGCTGGATGAAGGATTTTTCATGTTTGCCGAAGATCTGGACTGGTGCAAACGCTTTTGGGAAGCCGGGTGGCGCGTGGTTTTTTATCCCGAGGCGCAGGCCATTCACTATCGTGGAGGCAGCAGCACGAAAAAGGACGCAGTTTGGCTGGCCTTGACGCAGCAACGTTCCGTCTTGCGTTACTGGAAAAAACATTACAGTGCCGCCGCAGGTTTTGGCATAAGATGTCTGGTGTTCACTCACAAGGCCAGCCGTTGGGGAGCAGCCCTGGCAAGCTATCTCATCAGGCCTTCGAAACGGAAGGAAAGCCAAACCCGGATGCGAGTGGCTGTAGCTTGTCTGCGCGACATCTTCTCACGCCACAGTGCGGATGGCGTCAGCATCTTGGCCCAGAGCGACACCAGCAATGCGGTGCCACACGCCTGATGCATCCGCGGGACTCCATCAAGCGGTTTTTCCAGTATGCAAAACGCCACGGTTTCCGGGCGATCATGAGTCGGATTGGGCTTTCCTGCAAGCGTGCCCTGACGGGCCGGTGGCATGTTCTTTTTGTTTGCGACCTGATGACTTGCCAGCCGCTGGTTCCCGCTGATCCAAACCATGCCAAAGTGGAACGGAAAAATACAGAAGCCGAATTGAGCGGTCAGGATCTGTTACAGATCACCAGTGCCTGGAACCCGAAGATTGCCCGCCGACAGCTTTCCGAGCGATTTGCAAATGGCGCTTCGTTGTGGTTGTTCAAATTGAACGGCAATCTGGCGGCTTACGGCTGGACCATCATCGGCCGGACGGTGGAACCACATTTTTTTCCCTTAGGGGCAAATGATGCGCACTTGTTCGACTATTTTGTCTTTCCAGAATTTCGCGGACGGCGGATCAATCCCGCCTTGGTGAACCATATTCTGGCCAGCCTCGCCTCGGAGCGGAGAAGCCGTGCGTTCATTGAAGTTGCGGAGTGGAACACCACCCAGTTGACTTCATTAAGCAGGACGCCATTTCAACCGGTTGGCCGGGCATGGAAAGGGAGCGTTTTCGGAAAGACGCTGGTAATTTGGCGCGACCAAAATTTTAAGCCAGCGTGATCCATGCGAGTTGCGCTTAAAAGATTTCAAGCACATTCTGCACAATTGGGCTTGAACCGGGGATTTTTGTTTCATATTTTTTCCGCGTGAGCTGTTTCTCAATAAACAAGCTGGCCGCGACCACTTTCATGAGCCTCGCCCTGTCCAGCCTTGGACAAGCCCAAGTTTATCAATTCACCGCGCCTATAGATGGTTTTCAAGAAGTCGGCGCATCTGACCTTGGAAATTTAGGCGGTGGTGCCTTTCCTGGAGTGGGTTTTTATTTGGATTTTGGAACATTGTCTGAAACTGTTTATTACGATCCTACAGCCAATACGTTGCGACAAGTTGGTTCTTTTACAATTGCCACTACTGCAAAAAACTTAAGTTTCGACGAGACTTATTCCGTTTCGGGCAACCCCGTTCCCGCTTCCGTATCGGTTGACTACACCTTCAACGGCGGCAATAACATCATCTCGTTTGACACCGGCATTCAGCCGCTGAACGCAGATCCAACGACGCCAACGGGAGCAAGCACCAACCCTAGCGGCTTTTTGAACTGGGCAATACTCTATACCGCCTCCTGCACGTTTACGACCGGCGGTCAGGACTATTACGGCTCGTTTTCTGGAACTTTTGATTTTTCAAGTGGAACAGCCATATCCACCTACGTTTCGCAACTGACGTCGAGTTCGCTCGTCATTGAGCAGGATCAAGATACATATTTTGGGTCTCCCCATCCGGCCGCCTCCATCTCTGCTGCAAACGGACTAACCGCTATTATTGCCAATTATGTGAGTGACGGCGTTCTGTATCATCAGTATAGCGTGACGCCAACAACGGCGACGGCTGTCCCAGAACCCAGCACTTTGATGATATTGTCCCTTGCAGCGTTCGGCTTAAAGTCAATTGTGCCTCGGCGTGTTCATCCTTGGATTGGTGCAGGCCGCCACCCGACCGCGCAAGAATAAATGCTGAAAACTGAAATTGATAAAGCGGAAATGAATCTTTGGTTTGCTTTCAGTTTTCTACTTTCAGCTTTTCAGCTTTTGAATTTGCGCCCGTTGCGGAGCGCCTGAACAATGATTAGCATCAAGCCGCCCGCTTCCAGCAGCCACAAAAAATGGATTGCCGCGTTGAAGTTGCAATGTTAAGATGAAGCAATGAGCACTTTGGCCCCAGTGGAAATCGGCAGCCTGATCACCCGGACCCCGGGTATCAAGCATGGCAGTCCGCATATCGCTGGCACGGGCGTCCTGGTGCGGACCATCGCGCGCTGGAGTCAGGCGGGATTGCTGCCGGAGGAGATCGCCGCCAAATACGGCTTTCTCCAGCTCCATCAGGTTCACGCGGCTCTGGCTTATTACCATGCCAATCGCGCTGAAATTGACGAGGAACTGGTTCGGATAGATGAGGAAGCACAACAATTTGAAGCGGAGGCGCGGGCGGGCAAATTGTGAGGCTTCGGTTTTATTTCGACGAAGACGCCGCCGAGCAGGCATTGGTGCAAGCGCTGCGCTCCAGAGGAGTTGACGTGTTGATACCACACGAGGTTGGTTTGCTTGGCGCGGACGACCAGGCGCAACTTCGATGGTGTGCGGAACACGGATACATCTTGATCAGTCACAACACTTCTGACTTTTGCCGCCATCATCGCGAATTATTGTCGGGCGGAGAAACTCACGCCGGCATCGTTCTTATCCAACAACAAAGCTTGTCCATCGGTGAAAGACTGCGTCGGTTGATCAAGCTGGCCGGCACCCATTCTGCCGAGGAGATGCAAAACCGCATTGAGTTCTTGAGCCACTGGCAGGCTTAGCACCCCCTGTTTCAAATTTCAGCGTTTCAGGTTTTCATTTGGGGTTGCGAAGCGCCTGGACAATGATGAGCAGCAAGCCGCCCGCTTCCAGCAGCCATAAAAACGGGATTCGTTCCAGATCAAACCCCAGCATTTGGTCCACGCTGTCAATGGAGACAGCGCGAATCACGATGTAGGCGCAGATCAAGGCACAACCGCCCGCCGCCAATGGCAGTTGGCGGCCAAACCGCCCAATCTGGCCGGGCAATCGGAACCTGACCGCGACAAACAACGCGATGAGGACCAATGCAAATCCCAGGAAAAAGAGGACGTGCAACTCGGGACGATACTCCAGCAGGTGTTCCCACCGGGCACCCTGACGGCCGAGTTTGATGAGCAACGTCTGCAAATCCAATTGTTTGTTCAACCCCAATGCGGCCAGAATGGCACCAAGCCAAACCCAGATGCGACCCAACGCAGCCGAATTATATGACCGGGAAACGACCGCCGCGCGGAACGAAAGCAAGGCGGCAATCATATAGAGCGCAAAGTTGATCCAGCCGATCGCGGTCAGATGGCCGTCCACATGCATTTCAGAATTCATGTCCGTTGAAAGTAACAGGCAAAGGCTCAAAGGGGAAATTGAGAAAGCGAAAATGAATCAGGGACGGCTTTCAGAGAAGCTGTAGCAGCCGATGTAAGGAGGCTCTGACAATTATTGCCATCCTGGTGACCATGATCAATCGAACCAAGGGCAAAAGCTGAAAATGGAAATTGAGAAAACTGAAATGAATTCGCTTTCCGCTTTCCGCTTTGTGCTTATGTTTTCCACTCTCTGCTTTTTGTTCTTCAATTTGGAATCCGCGTCCGAATCGGCGTGGACATTCCGCGCCGGGACAGTATTTTATCCGGTATGAAGACCTCGTTTCGCGAAGCGACCCCCGCCTTCCGGGCCCGGTTCAGCGCCGGTTCCGAGGACCAAGGTTGGATTGACTTTCGGGATCAATGCCGACGCCAGATGCGGCGTCCGTTCGATGCGCGGATCCAATTTGGTTTTTGCCGGATGTATAAGCCGGTGTTGGACGACGCGCCGTGGCGGGTCTTTGACACCATGACGGCATATCGCGCCTGGTGCGCCGCCAGCCTGCCAGCTTATCTCGGATTCAAGGTGGCCGCGAAATGAACCGTCCCCAGTTTCAGCCCCAACAAGCCCGCCTGATCGCCGCCGCCTTTGAACACGAAGGGGTGGATTATCTGTTCATCGGCAAAAGCGGGGCGGTCCTGCTGGGATTCCCGGCCATTACCCAGGACGTGGATATTTTCGCCGCGCGTTCGCCCGAAAACGGGCGTCGGATCGTGTCCGCCTTGCGCGCGACCGCATTCGAGATCAGCCCGGAAGTGGAACAGGCCATCGTGGCGGGCAAGGATTTCGTTCAAATCAAGACCGGGCCGTTCGACTTGGATTTGGTTTTTGCGCCGGACGGCATTCCCAGCTTCGCCGAAGCCAAGGCCAGGGCGCTCAATGTGGAAGGATTTCGCATTGCCAATCTGCGCGACATCATCGCCAGCAAACGGGCCAGCGGACGCGAAAAGGACCTGCTGGACCTGGAATACCTGGAACGCTTTCGTGAGGAATACGAAAAGCTTCACGCGCCGCCGCTCCACTCCGCGTTCGACGCCGCCAAAAAGCGCAAAGGTGACTAGCGCCTTTGCTAAAATTGAGCAGAAATAAATCAAGCAACACACGAAAGGCTTGACGCGAATTGCGCTAATTTCCACCAATTGAATTCGTGCTAATTCGCGCCACCTGTCGATTCAATCCGTTCCGGGGAGCACACGCGTCCCGCGTGTTGTGGCCGGCGGCTTCGCCGGCCACCTCCGGAAAAACTCGCGCCATTCGCGGATTGAAACCCATGGCGCGACAGGCGATTGAAAAATAGTCAAATAGATGTTGACAAACTGGCCGCTGTTTGCATTAATAGCCCTGTTGGTTCAACCGGACTAACTCTGCCGGCGGCGAACCGGCGGGGTTCACCGACAGAAATCAAAGGCAACAACCGCAGGAAGCAATCTTATGAGAATCAGCGCGGCAATTCTTGTTTTTTCACTTGTCAGCGTCACTCCGGCTTTGGTCATGGGCACGCCCATTGCCCAGTGGACGTTTGAGAGCACTGTTCCAACCACTGCCGGCCCTTACTCTCCTGAAGTAGGGAGTGGTTCCGCATCGGGTTTCCATGCGGGAGCGGCGGTTTACAGCAGTTCGGTAGGCAATGGTTCTGCGCACTCTTACAGTTCAACAGTGTGGGCTGTGGGCGATTACTGGCAATTCCAAGTCAGCACCATCGGCTTTGAAAATACTTCCATCAGTTGGGATCAAGCCAGCAGCAACACCGGGCCGGGCGTCTTTGGATTGTTTTGGAGCCTGACGGGTGTTGCAGGTTCATTCGCGCAAGTCGGCGGCAATTATGGCGTTCTGGCAAATGCGTCGCCGAACCCCCTGTGGAACGGCACCACTTCGAGTTCCCTCTATTCGTATAATTACAATTTGAGTTTGATTACCGCATTGAACAATGCCTCAACGGTTTATTTCCAATTGATTGATGAAAGCACGACGAGCGCAAATGGCAGCACGGTTGCAGGCGGTGGCACCGACCGCATTGACAATTTCACCGTCACAGGCGCTCAAATACCTGACTCAACATCCGGTCTTGCCTGCTTGGTTTGTAGTGTTGGGTTGCTGGAGGTTCTGCGGCGAATGACCAGTGTCTCCAGTCCCTTGCCGCAGAAGCACGCATAGAAAAATGGCGCCTCCCTGCCGTGCCAGTTCGTGGATCAACCCGGACCTGACTTTGAATAGCCGTTGGCTTTCAACAACTTTGCCGGCAGCAATCGCCGCGTGCGATTGAGCGCGGGCCTCCTCAAGATTGGAAGGCAAAAATCAAAATCGCAAATCTGATTGTCAATCCTGTCATTTTCGGCGGTGTCCCAATTTGGTGGCGGCGGTGCTGCTGCACCGCCGTGTGCCGCAGCAGCGGCGCACCCACCGATGTGAAATTAGGGCATTGCCTTATTTTCTCGCGGGTCGTCACTTGTAATGGTAGTTGAAACAAACAAAATCTATGAAAATAGCCATCGTCGGTCTGGGTTACGTCGGTCTGCCCTTGTCACTCCAATTCACCCGCTCGGGCGTCAGTGTGTTGGGACTGGACATTGATACGGCCAAGGTCGCCTCCCTCAATCAGGGAAAGAGCTACATCAAACACATCGAATCGTCCGCCATCGCCGAGGCGGTGAAGGCCGGCAGCTTTGCTGCCACCTCGGACTTTGAGCGCATCCGGGAAGTGGAGGCCGTCATCATTTGCGTGCCGACGCCGCTGAACAAGAACCGCGAACCGGACATTTCCTACATCATTGACACCGGCTTGTGCATCGCGCCACACCTGCAAAAGGGCGCGCTGGTGGTTCTCGAGTCCACGACCTATCCGGGCACCACCGATGAGGACCTGCGGGAAGTCCTTGAAGCCGGTTCGGGGATGAAGGCGGGGGTGGATTTTCATCTGGCCTTTTCGCCCGAACGCGAAGACCCGGGCAACGCGCAGAGCAAGGTGGAAATCATTCCCAAAGTGATTGGTGGCTACACACCCGCCTGCCTGGAGCGCGCCAAGGCGGTGTATGGCCGCGCGATCAAAACGATTGTTCCGGTTTCCTCCTGCCGCGTGGCCGAAGCAACCAAGCTGCTCGAGAACATTTTTCGCAGCGTGAACATTGCGCTGGTGAATGAATTGAAGCTGGTCTATGGAGCCATGGGGATTGACGTTTGGGAGGTGATCAACGCGGCGAAGACGAAGCCGTTCGGATTCATGGCTTTTTATCCCGGTCCGGGACTCGGCGGCCATTGCATTCCGATTGATCCCTTCTATCTCACTTGGAAGGCGCGCGAATTTTCCCAGAACACGCGCTTCATCGAGCTGGCGGGCGAAATCAACACGTCCATGCCGATGCACGTGGTGAACCGCACGGCGGAGGCGCTCAATGCGCGGCGCAAGGCGGTGAACGGCAGCCGGGTGCTGGTGATTGGCCTGGCCTATAAGCCGAATGTGGACGATGAGCGCGAATCACCGAGTTACGTCCTGATGAATCTGCTGAAGGAACGCGGAGCGGAAGCGGCCTATTATGATCCCTATGTGCCGGTCGTCCGCCCGACCCGCGAGCATGCGCACTGGGCGGGCGCCTGTTCGGTGAAATGGGACCGGCAAACCCTGGAGGGTTTCGACGCGGCCATCATCGCGACCAACCATCAGGCGGTCAACTACCAGGAACTGGCTGATTGGTCGCCTTGCATCGTGGACACGCGCAATGCCATGGCATTGGTAAAAACCAAACCCGGGCAGGTTTGGAAGGCGTAAGGATGCGGCGCGCGAAACGTTGCGTAGGACAGGCGTCGCGCCTGTCTCCATCTTCAAAATATCTCTCACCGTTCCGTGCGGTGTTTGTGATCCAGGAAAAAATTCAAAAGATGAAGGCCTTAAAGTTAGAGACAGGCGTGACGCCTGTCCCACGGCATTGTTCCGGTTCAATCTGCGCTAAATCGTGCAGGCGGGAATGATAACTTGCAGCAGCGGACATTACTCCGCTCCAATCATTTGCGAATTCCAGGATAACTGAGCCGGCTTACGCCGGCTGCTACGGTAGTGGGGATATCAGTAACAGCTCCCAGCGATTTTCAAAAATTGCGACGCATCCATTGAAGCGTCCGTTCCATTTTGTTTGATGGTGCTGTCTGAATTTATGCAACCGGGTGGTGACACCGGCCCGGAGAAAAATTCGGTGTAAGAAAGCGAGGTATTAAAGTTATGATCCTGCTATTGGGAGCCAGTGGCTATGTCGGCCAGGCTTTTTCAGCCGAACTGCGCCGGCGGAGATGGTCTTTCATTCCGCTGACGCGCCGGGCGATTGATTATACCAGCTTCGACATTCTGTTCGATTACGTCCGGAAAATGAGGCCGGAGTTTATCATCAATGCCGCGGGCTACGCGCCCAATCCCAACGTGGACGCGTGCGAAATGGCGCGGGAGGAGGTGTTGTGCGCGAATGTGCTTCTCCCCCAAACCATCGCGCGGGCCTGTCTCATGACCAATACGCCGTGGGGGCACGTTTCTTCGGGCAGCATTTACACGGGAGCCAAGGTGGCGGAGTGGGGACGGATGCGGATTCAAAGAGACCTCAATCAGCCGGAAATGCGGAGGCTGTTAGCCGGGCAACCCGAAAGGTTTTATGGCTTTTCCGAATGGGACGAACCCAATTTTTCCTTCCGCCACGGGCCCTGCAATTTTTACAGCGGAACCAAGGCCCTGGCCGAGGAGGCAATCCGGGGCGTGGGCCAGAGCTACACCTGGCGGCCCAGAATGATTTTCAACGAGTGCGACGAACCCCGGAACCTGCTCGCGAAACTCCAGCACTACGACCGGGTGTATGACAACGTGAACTCGATTACGCATCTGGATGAATTCGTGCGCGCGTGTCTGGAGCTTTGGGAGCGGCAGGCGCCGTTCGGCATTTACAACGTGGTGAATCCCGGCGCGGTCACGACGCGGCGGATCGTGGAGATGATCCAGCATTTCCTCAAACCGGACCGGCACTTTGAGTTCTGGGAAAATGACGAGGAGTTTTACCGTTGCCAGGCAAAAACGCCGCGTTCCAGTTGCATCCTGGACCCCGCGAAACTCCTCTCGTTTGGTGTGAGAATGCGGCCCGTGGAGGAGGCGCTGGAAGACACCTTGGCGAGATGGCATGCAGCATTGCCGTCCGCGAAATTTGCGTTGGCGGGAGTTCATTGAATGAGCGCTGCGGATTTTGGCAGACGCCTGCGGAATGGATCAGGCAGGTCGCGAAGCAATAAAATTGCTCGATTGCGACGCCTGATTGCGATACGGTTGAACTGTCTTGTGATTATGAGCCACAAAAATCGGAAGCGGATTGCCCGCATCAGCCGCCGTATCGGCATCCGGCCGCTGCTTGGCGTGCTCGCCTTTGCCTGCGCGGCAGAAGCGCAACCGGTGATCATGCAACGGCCTCAATATTCCGCGCCGCCGCCCGCTTTGCAACAAGCTCAAAACAATGAGATGCAGGTTTTTAGCCCTGCAGCAGCATTTTTGAACATGCTTCAGGAAATTAATCCCTACCAGTGGGGGCCGGTCAGCTTCCGTCCTTCCTTGTCCTATTCATTTTCATACGCAACGGGAGTCCAGTCGAGTCCCGGCACCAACTCGGCCACGGTCGTTCAAACATTCTCGCCTAATTTTCCCTTCGTGATTGGCCGCCATTGGACTCTGGATTATTCGCCGAGCTGGACGTTTTATTCAAGCGGCCAGTTGCAGAACAGCCTTGATCACACGGCCTCATTGTCCTGGGGAACAAGTTACGAGGACTGGAATCTGGGATTTTCGCAAGGTTACTCCCGCTCCGACTCACCTTTGATTGAAACCGGCGCGCAGACCGACCAGCAAGGCTTTTCGACCGCGCTCAATGCCTCGTATCAATTCAACAACAAACTGTCGCTGAGCATGGGCGTCAGTCAGAATATTAATTTGATCAACAATTCTGGAAGTTCGACTAATTCATTTGGAAATCTTGCAAACTCCTATAGTTGGTCAACGATGGAGTGGTTGAACTGGCAATTCTGGCCGCGATTAAACGCCGGCATTGGTGTCGGTGCTGGCTACACCACCCAGGCCGGCAGCCCGGACTCGCTCAACGAACAGGCATCAGGCCGGGTCAATTGGCGCGCCACTGACAAGACCAGCTTTCAATTAAGCGTCGGCGTGCAAGACCAGCAGTATATGAGCGGCGCTGCGGGCAATTTGCTCACCCCCATCTTTGGGGGCACGATACAATACCAGCCGTTTAAACAGACCATGTTCAGTTTGAACGCCAGCCGCTCCGTGAGCCCTTCCTATTTTCAAAGCCAAAATACCGAAAACACCAGTCTGACTGCCAGCTTGAACCAGCGGCTTCTGAAAAAATTTAGCCTGGGATTAAGCGGCGGATATAGCACAGTCAACTATGTTGCCACCACCAGCGGGGCTTCGACGGGACGCACGGACGACACTTATTCATTTTCTGCAAATTTGAGCCATTCATTAACGAAGCGAGGGACGATCTCCGCGTCTTATTCATACAGCGAAAATCGCTCGGGTGTCACCGGTTTCTCTTATTCGAGCAACCAGATTGGCGTGCAAGTCGGCTATCAATTCTAGCGAGGTCCAGGGTCAAAACGGATGGGCGGGAAAATGGAAAATAACCGGCCAGCCGACGGATTCTCCGAATCTGCGGAAGAGCAAAACGGGAACACAATGGAACAAGTGTCTGCAAAACAGAATCCAAGTCCGGACGGACGTTCCAGCCGTTTAAAAAGTTTCGCGCTGGCAACCGTTGTTCTGGTGTTGTGCTTTGCCGTTCCACTGCATGATTTGATGCGGTTTGCCGCCACCAGCGAATTCCATTCCTACATCCTGCTGATTCCCTTTATCAGTTTATATCTGGTCTGGTCGAAGAAAGGGAGTTTTCCAATTTGTTCCCAGCCGGCCGGCAAAGCAGCTGCGGCATTCCTGATGGCCGGGACGTTGGTGCTCATCGCTTACTGGCTGGTTCTCCGTTCCCGTTTTAAACTGATGGAGGACGATTATCTGGCGCTGATGATGGTTGCCTTCCTGCTTTGCTTCCTGGGCTTATGCTGCCTGTTTTTGGGCAAAGACACCCTGCGCGCAACCGCTTTTCCATTGGCTTTGCTCATTTTCATGGTGCCCATTCCCGCCTTCGCCATGCCCCCGATTGATTCCTTTTTGCAACATGGCTCCGCCGCCGCCGCCCAGGGCTTCTTCAGTTTATCAGGCACGCCATTCCTGCGGGACGGACTGACCTTTCAACTGCCGGGCATCAGCCTCCAGGTCGCCCGGGAATGCAGCGGCATCCAATCCAGCATGGTCTTGTTGATCACCGGGTTGGTGGCCAGTTATATGTTCCTGCGGAGGCCGTGGAATCGGACTTTATTGACATTATTTATGATTCCCCTGGGACTGCTACGGAACGGCTTCCGGGTCTTCACGATCGGCGAACTTTGCGTTCACATCGGGCCCCAGATGATCAATTCTCCCATCCACCGCAAGGGCGGGCCGATATTTTTTGTCTTGTCTCTGATACCCCTCTTTATATTGTTGATCATGCTTCAAAAATCCGAACGGGCCAGAGGAAAATCCAAACCCAAAACAGGGGGAAATCCAAACCCAAAATCTCCGGAATAAAATATGCGAAAATTCACTCATTTAGTTCCGACGCTGACCTTCGTCATGCTTCTGGCCATCGCGGGCACTGGTTGCACCGCCAAGTTGAAGGCGGCCTACCATCAAAAGCGGGCGGACCGATATTATGACGCCGGCCAGTTCGAACAGGCGGAAGTCGAGTATAAGAACGTGCTGCGGAATGCCCCGCAAAACGGCCAGGCGTGGAGCCGCCTCGGGGCCATTTATTACGATCAGGGCCGTCTTGGGGAAGCGGCCCAGATTCTGGCCCGCGCACAGCAATTGGCCACCAACAACCTTGAGGTGCGCTTGAAGCTGGGCACGATCTATCTGGGAGCCGGAAAGTTGAAGGAAGCGCGGGATGAAGCCAGCTTCGTCCTCGGTAAGGACCCACGGGATGCTCAAGCGCCAATCCTGCTGGCTGAAGCCGCTGCGACGAATCAAGTCGCCGAAACCCGCCTGCGCCTGCAAAAAATGTCGCAGTCCGGTGAAACCGCGCCGCTGGAAGTGGCTTTGGGAGCGCTTTCGTTACGCCAGCGCGACCTCAAAACAGCGGAAGCCGACTTCAAACACGCGGTGACGCTTGATCCCAAATCCAGCGACGCCTACTCGGCGCTGGGAAATTTATATGTGGCACAAAATGACTTGAAACAGGCGGACCTGGCTTTCAAGACGGCGGCGGACCTGGCTCCGCCCAGATCGGGAAAAGCGCTGCAATACGCCCAGTTCAAAATCGCGACGGGAGACCCGGACGCGGGCAAACGCTTGTTGCAGGACATCGTCAAGAAGACGCCGGACTATCTGCCGGCATGGATCGCGCTGGCCCAACTTGCCGCCTCCGAGAAAAAGTATGCCGACGGCGTCACCCTGCTCGGCAACGTGTTAAGCCGCGACCCGCAGAATTTTGAGGGTTTGTTGTTGAAAGGCCGCCTGGAACTGCAACAGAGCGAAACGGCCCAAGCCATAAATGACCTTGAGGGAATGGCCAGGATGTTCCCCAAAGTGCCGGTTGTCCATTACCATCTGGCCCTGGCCCATCTCGCAAACAATGAAGCCGACAAGGCCATTGGCAATCTGAACCAGGCCCTAAAGCTGGATCCCAAGTATGCCGATGCAATTCTGTTGCTGGCCGAAATTCAAATCCGGAGCGGAAACGTTGAGCCCGCGATTGTCTCCCTGAAAACGCTGGCTCAACAGCAACCTCCGATCGTGCCCGCCAGATTGTTGCTGGCGGAAGCCTATCGCACCCAGGGCAGCTTGGACAGCGCGGTTCAAGTTTATCGTGAACTGGAAAAGGCCTACCCTAAAAATCCGCAGCTTCCCCTGCTGCTGGGAACCACGCTGCTCCAGCAGAAGAAAAACGCCGGGGCGCGCGTGGAATTCGACCAGGCGCTCAAACTGGCACCCGATTATTTTCCGGCATTGGAACAGTCTGTGAAACTGGACCTGATGGAAAAACAATACGCCGACGCGCAGCAGCGCGTGCAACAACAAATTGGACAAAATCCCAAGGCGGCGGCATTGCAGTTGCTTTTGGCGCAAGTCCTGGTCGCCCGGGGCGACACGAACCAGGCGGAAAGCGCGTTGTCAAAAGCCATCGAGTTGCAGCCCGATTCCCAGCAGGCGTATTTGATGCTGGCTCAACTCTACACCGCCGCCAATCAAAACCAGAAGGCCCTGGCCGATCTTCAGGCGGCGCTCGCCAAAAACCCGAAGGATGTCAGCGCATTGTTGCTCATGGGCATGACCTACGAGGCGGAGAAGAACTATAAGGACGCCCGTGACGCCTATGAAAAGCTGCTGGTCTTGGTTCCGAACAATGCCGTGGCGTTGAACAATCTGGCGTATCTCTATGCGGAAAAACTGGGCCAACTTGACAAAGGCTACCAACTGGCGCGCCAGGCCCGGGACCTGGCGCCGGCGGATCCAGCCATCGCCGACACGCTGGGATGGATTCTGTATCAGAAGGGGCAGTTTTCCTCCGCGTTAAGTCTGCTTCGGGAAAGCGCGGCCAAATTATCTGCCGTGCCGGAAGTTCAATTCCATCTGGGCATGACGTGTTACATGATGGGAGATGAGGCCAACGCCAGAACGGCCTTTCAGCGCGCGCTTCAACTCAACGGAGATTTTCCTGAAGCGAACGAATGCAATCAATGCCTGGCAGTGCTGGCCATTGACGCCAAAACGGCCGGGGCGGACACGCGCGCCTGGCTCGAGAAGCGGGTGGCCAGTCAGCCCAACGACTCCGCTGCCCTCATGCGGCTCGCGGCCATCTATCAGCGCGAAGGGACGGTGGACAAGGCCATTGTCACTTACGAAGCGGCCTTGCAAGCCAATCCGCAAAATGTCGCGGCCCTGGTGAATCTGGCCCGGCTCTATGCCCCCCAAGACCCGCAAAAGGCCTTCAATCTGGCCAAGGCGGCCTATAATTTGACGCCAAACGACCCGTTGGTGACCCACACTTTGGGCCATCTGGCCTTCCAGACGCGTGACTATAAATGGTCGTTAAGCTTGCTCCAATTGACCGCCCAAGTTCAGCCGCAAGATCCGGAGGTGCTTTATGATCTGGGGGAGGCATTTTACAGTGCCGGCCGGGTGCCGGATGCAAGAATTGCGGTGCAAAATGCCTTGCAGACCGGGGCCGCCTTCTCCCGGACCAATGAAGCCCAACGTTTTCTGGCGATGACCGACCTTGCAGACAAGCCGGCGCAAGCGCTGGCCGCACAATCGCAAGTCGAGGCGATTCTGAAATCCGCCCCCGATTACGTGCCGGCGCTGATGGCCAGGGCCGCCATCGCCGGACAGAAACCCGATCTGGCAGCGGCCGGGCGAACTTACGAGGACGTTTTAAGCCGTTACCCTGATTTCAGCCCTGCTCAAAAACAACTCGCCATCCTCTACGCAAAAGACCCGAACAACGACGCCAGGGCTTACCCGCTTGCGGTCAAAGCCCGCGAAGCCTTTCCTGGCGATCCGGAAGTCGCCAGGACTCTGGGTCTCATCGTTTTTCGCCAGGGGGATTATCGGCGCGCCGCCAATCTGTTGCAGGAAAGCACCCGTCAAAGGAACGGGGACGCGGAGTTGATGTATTACCTGGGCATGGCTCAATATCACCTCAAAAATCGCGCGGAAAGCAAAACCGCCCTCCAGCGGGCCTTGGATTTGAATTTGTCCGGCGCCCCGGCCGTCGAAGCAAAACGGATTTTGGCGGAATTAAAGTGAACAAGATTCGATCAACCGGACGGGAGCCGATTGGAGCACGTGACAATGCCCACGCCCGGTCAAACGCAAATTGCACCATCAACAAAAAGCAGCCATGAAACATTATGGCAATTTCAGCCAACATTGGCATAGTTTGCCATGCCGCCGGGAAAAGCGGCGGAGGGCCGCC
>PLZL01000435.1 GCA_003152145.1 Limisphaerales bacterium | reverse complement strand
GTGATTCTGGCGACGATTCCCAGTTTCATCGTGGCGCTGTTCATCCCCTTGGAGGCGGAATTCGGCAAACGCAACGAAAAATGATTTGTTTGAACGCGCCGGATTCCCCAGAATCCAAGTTCACAATGAAATCAATTCGATTCAATTGTCTTTGCCGCGCGTTGATATTGCCGGCGTTGATGCTGGAATTTTCCACGAACGCGCAATCGTTTGTTTTTTCAAACACAGCGCCAACAGCCATTCCGCGCCGCGCGAGCATCATCCTCGTGGTCGCCGACGGCCTCGGCTGCGGCGATTTGAGCTGCTACGGCCAGACCCAATTTCAGACGCCGAACCTCGACAAGCTCGCCGCCGAAGGCATGCGCTTCACGAATTATTACGCCGGGGCCGCGGCGGAATCGCCCGCGCGAGCGGCGTTGGTGCTGGGCAAGGATGCCGGCCACCTGCGGCAGCGCGCCGACGCGGACATCCCGCTGGCACCGGATGAAATCACCGTCGCGCAAATGCTACAACAATCCGGCTATCATACCGGCCTGATCGGCGAATGGAATCTGGGCGACGAAAATTCCAGCGGCGCGCCGTGGAAAAAAGGCTTTGACGAATTCGCCGGCTATTTTGACGCGAACGACGCGGCGAATTTCTACGCCGCCTATATGTGGCGTCTTATTCCAAACGAAACCTATGATGAATCCTACAATAGTCCAATCAACGGACATTGGAGAGAGTGGAATAAGGCGGATGGCCTACCGACTCCTGGCAGGGAAATGATTTACGAAAACACCCAAGGCAAAAATCAATACATACCCGACCTGCTCACCAAGGCCGCGTTGAGCTTCATACAGATCAACCAGCCGGATCAATTCAACCGCTACCGGCCCTTTTTTCTGCTGCTGAACTACAAGATTCCCGGCGACGGCAAAAGCCAGGTGCCNNCGCGGCTCGACGGCTACATCGGCCAGTTGAAGGAGCAATTGCAAAAGCTCGGCATGACGAACAACGCGGCGGTTTTCTTCACCAGCGCAACGGTTCCGCAAAAAAACGGCGCGGTGAATCCGAACTTTTTTCACAGTATCGTCTCGTCCAACAGCCTGCGCGTGCCGATGATCGTCTGTTGGCCGGACAGGATTCCAGCCGGACGAGTCAGCGATTTCAAATGGTCGGCGAAGGATTTTCTGCCGATGGCGGCGGAAATTGGTTATGCGAAAACGCCGGAAGGAATTGACGGCATTTCGATTTTGTCAGTCAAATCGCAACAAATCTCCAAATAATTATTTTGAAACTGCCGGGGGCGCGTTGAACTCGCGCTCCTGCCTTTCCCGCTTCACCGCGAAGCTCATCCACACAATCGTCAGCGCGACAAACAATAAAAACGCCACCAGCACAAACCACGGCCATTTGTAGCGGCGTGGATTTTCATTTGATTCATTCATCTTAATCCTAATCGCAATCGTAATCTTAATCCACTTCGGCGGCGAATACGATTAAGAACAAGATGAAGATCACGATGAAATTCAATCGCTTGAAAACTCGACCAACAGAAATTTTCAGCTAGGTTGTGCGCCGTTGTTTTCATGCACGATCAGGAATCACCTGAAAATCTGCCCGACCAGCCGGCGCCACAACCCGCCGACGAGCATCCGTATGCCCTTTTTGGGAACCGCGATTTCCGGCTTTACCTCGCCGGGCGGCTCGTGTCTGTTCTCGGCCAGCAGATGCTCACTGTCGCCGTGGGCTGGGAGCTTTACGAACGCACCGGCTCGCCGCTCGCGCTGGGCATCGTTGGCCTCGTGGAAATGATCGCGATGGTCTGTTGCACGCTGCCCGCCGGTCATCTCGCCGACAACCTCAACCGCAAGCGCATCATCCTCACCGCATTGCTGGTCAGCTCCAGCGCCAGCCTCGGCCTCGCGCTCATTTCGTGGCAGCACGCTCCGGTCGCTTGGATTTACGCGTGCCTGTTCATTGCCGCGGTGGCGCGGACCTTTCTGTGGCCCGCCAGCTCAGCCTTTCTGACGAGCCTCGTGGCGCGCAAACTGTTTCCGCGCGCAGTGACGTGGAATAGCGGCGCGTTCCAGCTTTCCTCCGTAGCCGGCCCGGCGCTGGGCGGCGCGCTCATCGCGTTGCTGAAAAGATACTCCGACCACCCGGCGGCGTTCATCTATCTGTTGAACTTTTTCGCGGTGATGTCCTGTTTCCTCTGCGTGAAATCCGTCCGTGCGCACCACGTCGTGACCAATCCCGAACCGATGTCGCTCAAGAGCTTCGCCACGGGGTTCCGGTTCATTTTCGCGCAACGGCTCATCCTCGGCATGATCACGCTGGACATGTTCGCCGTTTTCCTCGGCGGCGCGACGGCGCTGCTGCCGGTTTTTGCGAAGGACATCCTGAATGCCGGCGCGGACGGGCTGGGACTGTTGCAGGCCGCGTTGCCGCTGGGTTCGGTCGTCTGCGCGCTGTTTCTCGCCCACCGCGCGCCCATGCAAAAAGCCGGGCACGCGCTGCTCTGGTGCGTGGCGGTGTTCGGGCTGGCAACGATTGCGTTCGGCCTTTCGCAATGGTTCTGGGTGTCGTTCGCGATGCTGTTTGTGTGCGGCGCGGTGGACAATGTGAGCGTGGTGGTGCGGCACACCTCGGTGCAACTGCTGACGCCGGACGACAAACGCGGGCGCGTCTCGGCGGTCAACAGCCTGTTCATCGGCACGTCGAATGAGCTGGGCGGCTTCGAGTCCGGCTTCGTGGCGTATCTGTTCGGCGCGGCGATGCACCATTCCAACGCGACCGGCGCGGCGATTTCGGTCGTGAGCGGCGGCATCGGGACAATTCTGGTGGTGCTGGTCGTGGCGTGGCTCTGGCCGGAGATCCGGAAATATGGGAAGCTGGCGTGAAATTCCTCGCTTGATGCGAAACGCCTTCGGCGTAAAGTTCAATTGTAATTGCAGATTGCGGTGCAAAACTAAATTGAAGTTTTATGAATGCAGAAGAAACGCGGCGAAAGACTCAAATCTTTTCGACAGATTTCAAAATACTAATCGCAATTCTTTTGGTCGCTGTTTTTGTTGCGCCTCCCGTTCTTGAACGAATTGGTCACGCTCGCGAACGAAAAAACATATACAAAAGCGCATTGCAGCGCGTTCAAGAAGCAGGCGGCTGGCAGAATATTCAAGCCGCAAGCTTGCAATTCTTCACCAATGCCCAACCCAAAAGTTATTTTGACGAGGAGTATTTTTCGTGGTGGAAGCGCGAACGCCGAAACACAAATGCCCTTCCTTCCGCTTTAGAAGCATTGCAACCGTGGCGAATCCAGTTTTATCCAGATGGCAACGGCGTTTATGAGTTGCGCTTAAAATTATATGGCATTCATCGAACGGGAACATATTCCCAACCTTACTATGCAATTTGGGTAATTTGCACAAATGTTCCGGCTAACTACGTGCCGTTAGTGAGCGGTGACGAAGCTGGCATGATGAGACAAATTGAACGCAAAGGTGATTTGATTTTTGAAGTTCGATAGCCAAACCGGAATTATTCCATCGTCACGACTTGACGCCGCCGCGCAGAGGTTTATTTTCGGCGCATGAGAAAGATTTTATTTTGGCTTTTCCTTTTTGCTTTCACGGCTTCGATCGCTCGCGCGCAGGACGCGGCGACACAGCAGTTGATTGACGAAATCAACGGCAGAATTCAAAACCTTGCTGATATGCAGGCCGCGCAGGGCAAACGCCTCGCCACGCTGGAAAAGAGCATCAGCGATTTGCAGGACAAGCTGAACCAGCCCGCCGCGAACAACAGCGCGAGCGCGGATGACTTGAAGAAGCTCGCCGCGCAGGTCCAGGAAATTGACAGGAAACGGCAGGAGGACAACCAGAAGATTTTGGACGCGCTGGAAAAACTTGGCAAAGCGGGCGGCGCGACAACTGTGAGCCATAAGCCGGCTGTTTCAACGACAACTTCAACGGACACTTCCACAACGCCGCTGGCCGGCCCGCAAAAAGGTTACTATTACACGATTCAAGAAAAGGACACGCTTTCAGCAATCGCCAAGGCATACAGCGCCGAGTTGAAAATCAAATTGACGGCGGAACAGATTCAGGCGGCGAATCCGGGATTGAATCCAAAGAATTTGATTGTCGGGAAAAAGATTTTCATTCCCGACCCGTCGGCGAAGTGATTTTTTCGTAGGAGCCGACGTGAGGAGGCTCTGGGTTGAAGTCGGAACCGAATGTCAGAAAAAATTGAGACTCGTCAACTCGTCTCCTACAAAAGAAGCAGGAAAATCACAATCGCCAGCGCGATGCGATACCAGCCGAACAGGTTGAACGTGTGCGTCTGGATGTAACGCAGCAGCCATTTCACGGCGATGAAGGAAACAACGGCGGCAATGGCGGTCGCCAGCAGGACCATTCCCCAATCTTCACGCGGCGCGAGCGGGTCGGGGTGGTGCAGCGCCTTGAAAATTTTCAGGCCGCCCGCCGCCAGCATCGTGGGAATGCCGACCAGAAAGGAGAATTCCGTCGCCGCCGGGCGATTCAGGCCAAGCAGCAGCGCCAACAAAATTGTCGAGCCGGAGCGGGACGAGCCGGGGAAAACCGCCGCAATCAACTGGCCGATGGCGACGACGAAAACGACGGGCCAGGTGATTTCGTTGCTCAATTTTTTCCCGCGCAGCCACCATTCGATGACGAGGAACGCGATACCACCGACGAGCAGGGCCGCGGCGATGGGCGCGGGATTCTCCGGCAGCTTGAAGCCTTTTTTATCCAGCACGAAGCCAACGGCGCCGGTGATGAAAAACGCCGTGAAAATTTTCAGCAGGTAATCCTGCGTCTCCTTGTCGTGCAGTTCAAAGACAAATTTGTAAATGCGTTGGGGAAACAGCGGCAGCACGGCGATGACCGCGCCGCACTGGATGACAATGTTGAAGAGATCGCTTTCGTGGATGCGCAGGAGATTTTCCGCCAGGAGCAAGTGGCCGGTGGAGGAAACGGGAATGAATTCGGTGATTCCCTCGATCAAACCGAGAATGGCGGCAATAATCCAATGAGGCATGGCGTGGGGTTAAAGCCGAAATGCGCGCGGCTGGCAAGGAAGAAGTGCGCAGCGGCCCTGTTATTTTCTCGACCCCCAGAACGTCTTTGCCTCCTCAGCCTGCTGCTTGACCTTGAGCTGGCCAAGAATCGCGTGCCAGGAAATATAGACCTTGTGCCATTGCGACTCAATGCCGCGCAGCGAGCCCTCGCTCATCTCGCTCAAAAAACGGAGCGAGGGCGCACTGCCGATCAGCCCGTGAATCTCATCGCGCGAAGGCGAAACGGCCTCGATATGCGCGAAGATCATTTCGATTTCCTGCACAATAATGCTTTTGATCTCGAGGAAATGGCTTTCATCTGCCGCCCCGAATTTCTTGGTGCGGGCGACGTTGACGAAGTGGTTGAACTGTTTCCAGCATTCGATGTGGGTCTCGATCCGGACGACCAGTCGGTTGATTTCTTTAAGAGTCATAGGCGTTCAGTTTGAAACAGGCGATAACGCAGTCTGCGGAAAAAGGAAAATGATCGCGCCGCCGCGCAGTTCGCGCGCCGTGATGCGGAGGCTGGCGAAATGAATGCTGACCTCGGCCAGCGGCATCTGCGCCGCGCGCGCCTCACGCAGCAGTGCCAGCACTTCCTTGCCGACGGCATGCAGCAGTTCCGCCGGATACGCAGACGAGACGGTGGAACTGACGATCTTGCCCGCGCGATTCACGGCGATGCTGCCGCTGGGCAGTTGCGTGACTGCGGGCCGCGAACCGAAAATGTTTTTTAAGAGTCCCATGACGCGACTAATTGTTTGGTTTTTTCAAGCAACCCTTCGCTGGCTTCCGGCGACCAGCCAACGAGAAAATTTTTATTTTCACGCGGAATCAAAAGCAATTGGCGCTCCAAATTGTTACCGTCGAGGTGCAGCAACGGCCCGGCGTCCACCACGGCGCCGATGCGCTTGATGATTTCCGTGGCCCGGCGGGTCCAATTGGCATATTGCCCGGCGGTCTGGGCCTGCGTGCCCATCGCCTCATGCACGCCCTGACCTTCAGGCGGAACGGCAACAACAAATTCAGCGCCGGCGCGCGCGAGCAATGAAAGTTTCCAGACCGTGCGGCGATGAATTTGAACGGTCTGGTCAGAAGTTCCCGCGGCACTGACGCCGCTTTCATCAATCGCCTGCGCCGATTCCAGAAGCAGCGCGTTGACCGGCTTGAAAATGGTGCGCTCGCGATTCGGTTCGGGGGGCAGATTTTCAAATGTGCCGGATTTCCAGGTGAGAATTCTGCGGAACGCCGCCTCGCCGCGCGCGCCCTCCGCCTCGGCATCCGTGAGTTCGCCGCTCTGAATCCAGAGTTTGGCGACGAGCGAACCGCGCGTGATGCGCAGCACGGTGGAACTGCGCGTGAGGCATTCCATCTGGATGATGTCCATGAGGTTCTTGCTCTGGATGCCGCGAAAGCCGCCATCTTGATCGCGGCCCAGCAGCGATTCAAGGCAATCGAGATACATCTGAAAATTGCCCTGCATCTCGGTCTTGAGCCAGAACATATCCACGCCCAGAGCGTAGGCGCGCGAACGGAAATCCTCGTCTTCCAGCGCGCTCAACACCACGGTGCGCAGTTCGGGAAAACGCCGGCGCACAATGGCCAGCACTTGCAGGCCNNTCAATGCGCGGCATCTTGAGATCGCAAATAAGCAGGCGGAACGGCTCGGCGTCGAGCATCGCCAGCGCGCGTTTACCGGATGCGGCGGTGCGAACCTCCGGCTTGCTGGGAAGTTGCGAGAGCATTTCCCGGCTCAATTCAAGCCAGTCCACGTCGTCATCCAAAACCAAGATTTTATGCTGGATTTCCATTCCAAACAAACGTCTCTATAAGCAAGTTAGAAGCCAGAAGCTTGATTCGCAATGATTTTTCACAGCAATTTCGACCCTGCCTGCTGGAAGCGCTTTACTTTATTAACATAATTGGACAACTGGACAAATTGTGGACATTGGCAGTCCAATGGCAGCGCAAATTTTCCGCTGTAAACCCTTTGGGGCAAGTTACACGCCCGAACCGGGCAATTTTGCCCGCCATGGCAGGGTTCCTGCTAAAGCGAAAGCGTCTTGTTTCATTTTTAAAAGACGGGTATAGCGTAATTTGCCATGTCAAACATAGTGAAATCAAAATTTGCCGGGTTGCTGCGTGGGCTGCTTCGACGCTTCGACGACAACGGCGCAACAGTTGTCGCGCCACCACGCCCCATGGCCGCCACCGCAGCTTCACTCACCACATTCTCGCGCGCCTCATCGCCTGCCGCCGCACCACAATCCAAAACACAACTCATTTTCGGTTCGCCATCAGCGGCGCCCGCCGCCGGCCCAAGCGGCCTGCAATTGCCGTTGCCATCCATCATCACCGGGTTGCCAATGGATCTGCGCGCAAAACTGATGAAGACGCCGCCGGCCAACGCGTTTGTTTCCATCCCCGTGGAAAAAGTCCTTTCACAACTCGCCCGTGGCTCGGTCAAAGTTTCCTTTGGTGAACTGCGCGCCGCCCTGCCCGGATTGTTTGCCAATTCCGGCACCGAAAATGATGCGCGCCAGATTGCACTGCCGCTAAACGAAATCATTTCGCGGATCAGCCCAACCTTGCTGTCGCGCCGCGCCGTGAAGAAGGTTGAATTGGCGGACGACATCGCCGGGCCGTTCGGCACCCATACGCAAGGCGTTAATTTCACCCCGGCCCAAGCTCCAGCCAAGGCCGCGCCGATGCCGCCGCCAAAAGCATCCGAACCGGTGTCCACTCCGGCGGCTCCAAAATCCGTCACGCCGCCGCCGGCATTTGTCCCGAAAACGGTGGCAACTGCGCCCCGGCCCGCGCCGGTTGCTCCAGTTCCCGTTGCGTCCGCCGCCGCTGTCCCGCCCGCGCCGGTCAAACCCGTTTCTTCAGCACCGCCGCATGTTCCCGCTGCGCCGATTCCATTTCCACCCGCGCCCGCGGCGCCCGCCGCTGGCAGCTTTAATTCCGCGCCGCAAATTCCGGTTGAATATCCCATTCTCGCGCCATTGTCCGCCCTGGCAGAAAAATGGCCGAACGCCATCAAGATGGAACTGATCCAGACTGATATGGTGAGCGCGCAGGCCGCCCTGCCCCCCTCGCTCATCGAGCCCGGACTCAAACGCGGTCGTGTGACGATCCTTTGGAAGAATCTGCGCATGATGATCCGTCCAAAACCGCCGCTGGTTTCAGTCCACGACGGCGTTGAAGTTGAATTGCCGCTCAAGGTTCTCGCGCCGCTGTTTTTTTCGAGCCAGAAGGCGGCGGGCCTGGCGAAACAAAAAGTTTCCGTGTCCGCGGAAATTCCCAATTTATTTCACGGTTCAGAACAAGCAGAAGCCGCGATATCACCCATACCAGTTCCGGCATCTGCGCCCGCGCCAATTCCGACTCCGGCTCAAGCAGCACCTGCGAAACCGGCAGACACAAATTATTTCTCAAAGTCGGAGACTCCGAGCGACACCGAGTTCAAGCGGCAGGCTTCACCCGGCACTGATTTCATGTCACGCGGCGCCACTCCGGGGGAAGTCGTGGCGCGCGCGATGGCGCTGCCCGGCGTGGCTGGTGCAGTTGTCGCCTTATACGACGGCTTGATGATTGCGAGCCAGGTGCCGCCAAATTTGAACGCCGACACGGTGGCGGCTTTTTTGCCGCAAATCTTCGCGCGCACGGGCCAGAGCACGAAGGAGCTGCGCATGGGTGAATTGAACAATTTAAGTTTTACAGTCGGCAATGTGCCGTGGAAAATCTTCCGCGTGAATGCCCTTTATTTTGCCGCGTTTGGACGCGCGGGTGAGGCGATGCCGGCGGCCCCGCTGGCGGCGCTGGCCGGGCTACTGGATCGCAAGAAACAATAAGACTATGGCCATCATCAATCAGGCGACCAAGGAATTGCAGGTCAAGATCGTCTATTACGGCCCGGCGATGG
>PLZL01000309.1:4343-10158 GCA_003152145.1 Limisphaerales bacterium | reverse complement strand
GCGCCGGCACGGTTTCCACCAACGCCTTTCGGCGGAAGGTTCACAACTTCGCCCTCGACATGAGTTGGTTGCCCGCGACCGTCATCCCCCGCCGGCGATGGCCCGCCATCCACTACAAAGACAAACGCGCCATCACGTTTGAAGAACCCCGGCGGATCATCGCCGCTGAGAAGAACCCTGAGCGTAAAACCCTTTATCAGTTGTGCTGGCATTTAGGCGCGAGCCAGAGTGATGTTGCGAACTTGAAAGGCGAGGACGTGGACTGGGAAAACCACACGGTCAGTTTTGTCCGCAAAAAAACCGGCGTGCCCGTCCTCGTTCACTTGGGCGCGGAAGCACTGAACCTGTTCAAAGACCTGCCCAGCGAAGGCGTGTTGCTTCCGTATCTGTCCCGCGTGCGTGCTGGCGACCGCGCCCCGGAGTTCAAGCAACGGTGCCGTCAACTTGGAATAGAGGGCGTATCATTGCACAGCTATCGCTACGCTTGGGCGGAACGGGCCAAGACGGTTGGTTACCCGGAACGGTTCGCGCAGGAGGCTTTGGGNNAACAAAGCGGGGCATCGCGCCTACGCGAAGCGCGCCCTGATGAAAATTCCGTCCCTGGAAGATTACACCCCAAAAAGTTCAACGACACCAAAATCGGCGGCCATTTCCACTGCGCAATCCATCTTCGGCTTCTCGACGCTGACTGGTGAAGGCGCGGATGGCCGTTTTCAGACGTTTGAATAAGACCCCAAATCAGGACAAGGATACTATTTGGTGGTCAAATCGGACTTTTCGATTAAAATGACTGTTGTAACTATTCTTTATGATGAAAATCCACGAGGAATTAACCGACGTGACCGTTCACAGCCCGCAAACGCAGTCACATGGGGTTAAGGCACTGAACGTCGAATCCCGCCCTTGGATTGAGAGTTTCCCCGTATGTCCCATCTTGAATCAATATCAGATTCTCCATCTTGGAGTTCAAAAAACAACCGCGCCAACACGTATTGTCCGCACCAAACAAACCTCTGCTTATTTTCTGGCCTGCACCAAGGGCAAAGGCAGTGTTTTGATTCATGGAAGCTGGCGCATCTGTCGGGAAGGCTATGCGTGCTTGTTGCCGGCTTACACCTTGAATGCCTTCAAGGCCTTGCCGGGCAACAACTGGGAATTTTGCTGGGTTTGCTACCTGCGTCCGGTGGAGCAACGACCCATTTCGGATGTCATCGCACCGTTCATGGCCCGTTTTGATGCGTTGCCTTTGCAGTCGGCCATCATGGGATTGATTTATGAGTGCAGCGGGCCAAACCAGCCGACGCTCATGCGGGAATGGACCGACTTGATCAATGCTTATGCCTTTCGTTTCATCAAGCCCTCCAACCAGTCCGACCAGTTGCGCTTGCTCTGGGAACGGGTTGCTTCCCAGATTTCAGATCAATGGAATCTGGCCAAACTGGCGCGGGAGGCGGGCTACAGCAATGAGCATCTGCGCCGGCTGTGTCGTCGGCAGTTGGGCCGCAGCCCCATGCACCAGGTGACTCATCTGCGAATGCGCCGGGCGGCGGAGCTCCTGGCCACAACGGAACACACCATTGAATCCATTTCCCATGAAATCGGTTATCAAAACCCTTTTGTCTTTTCCAACGCCTTCACCAAATGGATTGGCTGGCGACCTTCGGAGTATCGCCGAAAGAAAACTGAATTCTGATCCAAGCTCGGCCTGAAAACGTAGTTTTACCCACCAACCCAACCGGCGACAAGGGCATCGCCAGCATCTTTCTGTGACGGGCGTCGCAGCTACCCGCAGGCTGACTTCGGAATTTGTGCATACTCCAGCTTCACTGGCGGAATGCGGGACCGGGCGATGAAACTCCGGAAGGATTCCGCCAGGATGATTTTGTCTTTGTCTTTAGTCGCAGAACCGTCAATGAGTTGGCGGGAAAATCATGGGCAAATTTCAGGTCTGAAATCATAAGACTGGTGGTCACGGGCGCGACGTTGGCTGGTTTTGCGAGTGAGTTGTTGTCGGTGAGCCGGCCGGAAGTGAGCACGGTCAGTTGAGCCTGCGGCGCGAAGCCGGCCATGCCGGAAACATTTACCGTGGCATTGACAGGATTAGGCGAAACATTGATGGCTTTGATGATCAGCTCGCCGGTGGTTTCATCACGTCCCGCCAAAGCGAAGAAATGATTCGCGTCTGGAGCGGTCGCGTCGTGGATGAGCTGGCCATCGAGGTAACAGCGGACGTGCCGGTCATTCAATTCAATTTTGATGTCATACCAGCGGTTCGGTTCAATATGGCCGGGAACGTGTTCGCCCACCGGGGTTTGATTGAATTCAATGGCGTGCTCTTGATCTCCCCAGCCACCGATGTTCCACCAGTATTTATCGCCGCCTTTGTGGCCGAACACGACCAGAAAACCTTCCACGCCGTGCAGTTTCCGCGCTTTGAGCGTCAGCGTGTAATCGTGCCAGTTTTCATCGCCAAAATAGCTCAAGCCCACGGCGTCATCACTCTGCTGGTAGGCGGCATCCGAGACGGACCAGGCGCCGCCATCTTCCTGCCAGCCTGCGTTGTTTGTGGCAAAGTCAGAGGCATAAAGTGTCTTTCCATCCTGCTCAACGCGGATGTCCTTGAATTCGGCGGCGGTGTTCCAGGTGCCGACGCCGATCGCGCCCGTGATGGCCGGAGCCTTGTCCGCCTGGGACATCACATCTGTTTGGACGATGTAATCCGGCCGGTTTTCGCCAAAGAGTTTCCAGAGATAATAGGAAACGGTGCCAAACACGCGCGTGCTATCGAAGTAAATCATGCCATGCCAGTCCGTGCGTCCGTTCACGTTTGCCAGCAACGGCGCGTAGGACACCATTTTCACCACGTCGGCATTGCGTTCCAATCCCATCAGAAATGCGCCTTCGGCCAGCGCGGCGATGAGGTTGCCCTTGTCCGGCCCGCCCCCGCCTGAAGTGACGGCAACTTCCCCGTCATACACCGGCGGCAATTTGCGGTCACGCTGGTCGTAGAGATGAACGTTGTTCATGAACCACTCCGGGCTGTTGTAGAAATGGTTGTCCTCTATGTCGGAAGTTTCGCCTTGCATCCAACTGCGGCGGAGATAGGAAAAATCGTTGATGTAGGAAATGTCCGGATAATTTTTTTTCAACAGGGAATGGACCAGGTCATAGCGCGGTGGAAATCCCCGCGTGCCGCCTTCGTTTCCAACTTCAACCATTTTTAGATCAAACGGTTTGGGATGTCCGGCTTCGGCGCGCAATTTGCCCCAGGTTGTCGAGGGGCTGCCATTGGCATATTGGATGGCATCGAGGAAATTGGTTTCGACCCAGCCCATTTCCGGCAGCGGCACATCCTCGACGTTGCGGAACATGCAGGTCTCGCCGGCAAACCCGACGTAAAGCGGCTTCGCGCGGAGGTCTTCGCAAAATTGAAGCGTTTCGTAGAACCCCATGCCGTAGGTTTCACGGTAATTCCACGGCCCCCAAATTTCCGTGCGGTCCGGCAACGGGCCGATGGTGTTCTTCCAGTTGTAGGCGGTTGGAACCGTGCCGCCTTCAATCACACAGCCGCCGGGAAAGCGGACAAAACCGGGTTTCAAACCGGCGATCATTTGCGCAATGTCCGCGCGCAATCCGTTCGGCCGATTCTTGAAAGTGTTCGCGGGAAAAAGTGAAACCATGTCGAACCAAACGGTGCCTTTTGCGCCGGCGGTCAGGACAAAGCGGGCGTTTGAATTGTCTTTCACGCCGTTGAGCGTGGCCTTGAATTGTTTCCATTGCGCGGTAATGCCTTTCACGCTGACGGGTTTGCTGAGGGCATTGCCGTTTTCATCTTCAAGCGTCGCCGTCAGCGGCCCCTTGAATCCGTCCGCGCACCGCGCCCAGAATGACCAGGTGAATTTTTCGCCGTTCTTCACGCCGATCCCCCAAAAGCCGCGGTTGGCGATGCCGAGGCGGCCAGAAGCGGGGTTGTCAATTTCCAGCCGGCAGGAACGCGGCGTTTCCGGCGCGAGCGGATCGCTCATGTCCAATTGCATCGAACCCTGCGCGCCGCCTTCCTTGACCAGCGACCAAAACGGCAGGCCGTTGGTGAAATAACCGAACCGGGCAAAACCGGCATCGTAGGCGTTTCGCCCCAGCGAATCCACCCAGCGGCCATCGTGGTAGATATAGCCTTCCGGCGGTTTGGCGTCTTCAAAGCCGCGGTT
Organism: Limisphaerales bacterium; assembly: GCA_003152145.1. The sequence goes on along the minus strand of PLZL01000309.1, from coordinate 5,950 downwards.
TTGGATCAACTCCGCGTAGAGCCCGCCATCCACGGCGTGATTCAGATTCTCCAGAAAAATTCCATACATACGCGGATTGAGCTGCGGACCGGGCTTGGCCGCGTCAATGTTGATGGTGGCGGTGCCCGCGACCAGTGGACCGGCCCATGTCAGAAAAAAAATTACGACCAGCGAGCCGATGGGCTTCATAGTTGCTTTAATCTTCCGAATCCGGTGCTCGGGGCGGCCGATTGGTGCTGCCTGAATTCGACGTCCAGGCATGTCCTCGCTCCATCTTTTCAATCTTGATGCGTCCGCTGTAAAAGTCATCGAAGAGTTGGTAGGTTTCCGGGTCGTATTTTTTTAGACCTTCCGGACCATTTTCCGGTTTGGGGCCGGTCATGTGTAAATCGCCGTGCGTGCCAAAATACCACATGGTCATTTCGGCAAAAAACTCATCGCCGTTGCTCGCGGAATAAGCCCCCTTCCAAAGTCCTTTGGCCAGCGACCGCTGGCGTTGTTCGTTGAATTGTTGGACCACGGCCAGCGGAACTCCATACTGGCGGATGGCGTGGGCGAACTCATGGACCAGGATGTCGCGTCCGAAGTAATGGTCGTCCTCGAGCTTGAGCAGGTTCTCCTCGCCGCAGGAAACCAGCCGCCCGCCCAAGCCTCGCGTCCGCTGGTCAACCGTCAGCCCGTTATATTCCGGCAGCGGTTTACCTTTGAGATGGCGATGCTCCGGCAAGTCGGAAGTTACCTGGTGCTGGCCGATGATATGCACCTCGACGCCCGAAGCTACGAGGTTGGACACCACCATCGGCAGGTTCTTCAATTCCATGGACATCCGGTCATACGCCATATACAATGCCTGGTCCACCACAACGTCGGGCGCCTTGATGGGAATGCCGTGGCAAATGAGTTCCTTGGTGAAAAAATCTTTTTCGGGCGGATCAAGGCGGGTGATTGCGGGTCTGGTTTCACCGCTGGATTCGTCCCCGGCAGCCAGGCCGCGATTCGGGCCCACAATTGCCAGTGTTGAAACGACGGCCACAACCATTGTGAGTTCTTTCATGTTGAATGACGTGGGTTTATTCATGTTCAAAAGGAAAAGGAACTGCCACAGCGAAAGTTTCGATGGTGACGGAGGCCGACGCACTGAAGGTGGAGAGAATCGGTTCGCGTCGCATTCAATATGAGACTGCATTTGCGTTGCCGGTCGCGCCATCAATCCCCAACCAATTCCATGCCTCGTCTGGATCGAACGGAAGCGCGTTTTTCGCCATTCGGAGAAAAGGGTTTGGTCCGGGATTCCATCAGGGTTTCAATTTCCTCGGCCTCGATTGGCACGCCGGCCATCAAATCCACCGGTCCTTTTTCCGTCACCAGCACGTCATTTTCCAGACGCACGGCGAATCCTTCTTCGGGAAGGTAGATGGCCGGTTCAACGGTCATCACCCACCCGGCTTGCATCGGCTCGGTGATGACGGCAACGTCATGAACATCCAGGCCAATCGGATGGCCGGCGCCGTGCATGAAATACTTTTTGAGGGCCGGTTTTTCCGGGTCCTGCCGCTGAATCTCGCGCAGCGTCAGCAGCCCCAGGTCGAGCAATTCCTTTTCCATGA
>PLZL01000309.1:0-4320 GCA_003152145.1 Limisphaerales bacterium | reverse complement strand
TCCCCATTGCGGCAGACATCCGAATTGGCAACGTAATGCAGGCAGCAGGCGTTCAAACCCGCGCCGATGATCGGCAGGTAGGCGAACCGGCTTCCCTGCCGGATGAATTCGTGGGCGAACTCGGCTTCCACCTCGGCTTCACTCACGCCGGGTTTCGTGAACTTGAGCGCGCGCAAAAATCCCGCCGCCGTCAGTTCGCACGCCTGGCGAATCAAGGCCACTTCAAGGTCGGATTTCACCGCGCGCAAATGGTGCATCAGCGGCGCCAGCCGTTGATAAGCGTGCAACGGATAGCGGCGCATCGTATCGGTCACGAAACGCGCCTCGCGGCTCTCGACCGCGATGACGGCGCGGTGATGTTCGTTGCTGTTCAAAAAGACGCCTTTGCATTCGCACATGAGGCGGTGGAACAGGCGCGGAAATTCCGAAAGCCAGTGGACGCGCTGGATGCCGCTGATCTTTTGGGCTTCCTCTTTGGTCAGCTTATGTCCCTCCCAGAGTTCATTTTCAGCGGTCGGCTCGCGCAGGAACAGCAGTTCGCGGTGCTGTTCCTCGTCGGCGTCGGGATAAATCACCAGGATGGTCTGCTCCTGTTCGATGCCGGTCAGGTAAAACAAATCGGAACTGGGCACCACCGCCAGCGTGCCGTCGGCATTGGTGGGCAGCACATCATTCGCGTTCACAACGGCCAGCGAATTGGGCGGCAGCGATGATTTCAACCGTTCGCGGTTGCTCACAAAAAGTTCAGGATGGTTCGGTTCGTAGCTCACGTTATTCTCTCTTTGCATCGTAAAATGATCCTATAAATTCAGGCTAAAATTTGCCATTTTTTACATTGGTTCAATGGCTGTGCGTGTTCGCGGAATGCCGGATTATTCGCCCACCACAGCAAAGCCATTAAACCGGAAATGGACAAAACCGCCCATAGATGAAATGCACAGCAACCTATCAAATATCACCGGCACATATTTCCTTTTGAGGGGATTACGCACAATATGAATCTCGCATTCCGGTTCCACCCTGACAGGGAAGACAGGGAAGTCTGGGCGCAACTAGAAGCTAGTCCAATGAAATACCTGATTTTATTTGTCCTCCTTTCCAGCACGATGCGGGGAGTCGTTGAAGCGCAAATGCCGGCGGCGACCAACCAACCACCCTGGCCGCACGTCATTCCCTGCCGCATTCAAGATGGCACAAACCGGGATTTGTTCGTGATGACTTTGGGCAAAGTGGAAACGCCCATCGCCGACGGCGTTTTTGATCTCATGAATGACCAAGTCACCCTGAAAAATGACACCGTCATCTCAAATTATTACCGCGACGCGCTCGGCGTGAAATTCTACCAGCCGCTGGACAAATCGCGATTCCCCGCGCCGCCGTCCGGCTGGTGCACCTGGTATTATTATTACAATCGCATCAATGAGACTGAAGTGAAGCGCAATGCCAGATGGATCGCCGACAATCTCAAAGACTATGGAGCGCAATACATTCAAATTGACGACGGCTGGCAGGGCGGCGGCGGACGAGAAGGCTATCGTGACTGGACAACTGTGAATCGGGACCACTTCCCCAACGGTATGACGGAACTGGCCGGCTACATCAAATCACTTGGATTGGAACCCGGCCTCTGGCTCGCGCCGCATGGGCAAAGCAATCCGCGATTTGTCAGCAACAATCCAAGCGTCTTCCTGTTGAAACCTGATGGCACAACCGCCTCTGATACCTGGGAAGGCAGATTTCTTGTCGATCCCACCACGCCGGAATCATCGGTCTATTTAAAGGGATTATTCACGAAACTGTCCGGCTGGGGTTACGACTACTTCAAAATTGACGGCCAGCCGATTGTCGTTGACGAATACGGCTCCAAAAAGCAGTTCATGAAAAATCCGTCCGCCGACAGCGCAGCCGGACTCTACCGCAAAACGTTGGACAGCATTCGCGCGGCAATTGGACCGAACCGCTATCTCCTCGGCTGTTGGGGCACGCCCATTGAAGGCGCGGGCATCATGAACGGTTCGCGCACGGGCGGCGATGTCGTGCTCGGTTGGGGCGGATTCCAGGTCGCGTTGCGCGCGACGCTGTCATATTACTATCTCCACAACATCGTCTGGTATTGCGACCCGGACGTGTTGCTCGTGCGTTCGCCGCTGACGCAGGATCAAGCGCGCGTCTGGGCGACGCTTCAGGGACTCACCGGCCAGGCGCTGATGTCCAGTGACCGCCTGATGGATTTATCGGAAGATCGCGTGGAACTTTTGCGGCGGGTTTATCCGGCGGTTAATATCCGGCCGCTCGACCTTTTCCCCGCTGAAGGAAACAAGCGCATCTGGGATTTGAAGATCAACCATCTGGGCCGCAATTACGACGTGGTGGGCGTGTTCAATTTTGACGCGGACAAGGCGGCCCAAATCCTCTTGAAATGGAAAGACCTCGGCTTGCCCGGCGGCCAGCCCGTTCACGTCTTCGATTTTTGGAACAAGGAATACCTCGGCGCCTGGTCGGACGGAATGGTTGTGGACGCCGCTCCTACCAGTTGCCGCGTGCTGACCCTATTGCCCGACAATGGCCGCATTCAACTCATTTCGACCAGCCGTCACATTACTCAAGGCTGGGTGGACTTGGCTGCGTTGAGTCAAAATGAAGCCGGCGACACTTTCCAAGGAACCGGCAAAGTCGTCAAAAACGATCCTTACGAATTGCGCTTTGTGTTTCCGCGCGGGACGAATTACGTCGTCAAACGCGTCGCGGCCCGCGCCGGCCTGCGCAATTTGCCGGTGAAAATTTTCAACCATCAGGGCTGGGCCGCCGTGCAAATGACTTCGCCAAAAAACCGGGAACTGAAATGGGAAATCCAGTTCGCGCCGTCGGACTTTTACCATTTTCCACCGAGTGAGCCAGGCGGATTGTGGGTGGAACGCGTTGGCCTGGACGGAGTGAATCTTCACTGGCAGGAACAATATTATCTCAACGCGGGCTATCAAGTATATCTCAACGACCGGCTTCTCGGCTATACGCCAGCGGCAAGCTTTCCAATTCACAATTTGAATTCGCGCTCCAATTATGTCGCCGCGGTGAAAACCGTCGCGGATGACGGACGCGTAAGCCCGCGCGAAGCCACGTTGAAATTTTCGCCCGCCGAGTTGGCGCCCGCGGAACTGTCGCTCACGCAACTGGAGCCGTTGCGATCCACCGGACGCTGGCGCGGTTTTGAAGCGGATGAACGGCTTGCCGGCGCGCCGCTCTCGCTGGGCGGCAAACATTACGAGCAGGGATTGAGCGCGTTCGCCAATTCGGAAATCGAGTTTGACCTCAAGGGACTCTACGACCAATTCACCACGGAGGTGGGACTGGACGATGCTTCGGGCGACAGCGCGACCGCCGAGTTTGTGGTGCTTGGCGACGGAAAGGAACTCTGGCGCAGCGGCGAATTGAAAAAATCGGATTCTTCACAACCGGTCGAAATCAAAATCGCCGGAATCCACAAACTGACTCTGCGCACCACCAGCGCCGGCGGCAGGCGAAACCGCGCGCAGGTGGATTGGGCCGTGCCCAGCGTGTCGAAGCTGAATCAGTGAAAATCCGCTTTGACCAGTACTTCCGCTCCCATTTTCCATCCACCAGCCGCCAAATGCTAGGCGGGACAGCTTGCTGCGCGGGCGGCGTCGCGCGGACGAGGCGGTCCGTGTTCCGTTGCCTGATTTGAGACGCGTGCTCACGCCCGGCGTCCCTCGGCACATTGGTGCAACGCCGCACGCAACTGGCGACATTCCCCGGTCGTGGCCGCCGCCAGCGGACGGCGCGGTGCGCCCACAGCATGTCCCATGAGCATGCAGCCAGCCTTGACGAATTGCGTGTATTTGCCGCCGCCTTCCATGAGTTCCAGCGTGGGTAGCATTTCAAAGAAGAGTTTTCGCGCAGCAACATAGTCCTTCGTTTCCACTGCCAACAGGTAAAGCTTCGCATGCGAGGCGGGGAGGACGTTCACCACGCCGCCAACCCAGCCGATGGCACCGACCACGAAACTCTCCAGTGAGATGGTGTCGCAACCGCAGAACACACCCAGGCGGTCGCCGCAACGCCGGAGCAGCTCTGTAATGCGCGGCATCTCGCCGGTGCTTTCCTTCACGTAGCACACCTGCTTCAATCCGGCCAGGCGCTCGATGAAATCCGGCGGCATGTCCACACCCGTCCGGCCCGGGTAGTTGTAGAGCATGATTGGAATGCCGATGGCACTGTTGACCGCCTTGAAATGGGCGAACAATTCATCCAATCGCGGCAGTGAATAATATGGCGGGGCCAGCATGACGCCCGCGCAGCCAA
>PLZL01000426.1 GCA_003152145.1 Limisphaerales bacterium | reverse complement strand
GCTACCTCGCCTACACGAACTGCACGTCGGCCACGTCCGAAGTTGTGCCGTTCGGCGGCAAGACGCCGACGATGGGCACGAACCCGCATTCGTGGGCGTTCCCGACGCAGGACGCGATCGGTTTTCCCATCGTGATTGACTGGGCGACCTCGACGGTGGCGATGGGCCGCGTGCAGGTGATGAAACGCGAAGGCAAACAGCTTCCGCCCGGCAGCGCCGTGGACGCGGAAGGCAATCCGACGACCGATCCGAACAAGGCCGTCGCGTTGCTGCCGTTCGGCGCGCACAAAGGCTACGGCCTCGGTTTGATTGACGAACTTTACGCGGGCTACATCGGCGGCGGTCTGCCGCAAATTCGCGGAACCTCGCTCGGTGATCCGAAAGAGAAACACGGCTCGACATTTTTCTTCCAGGTCATTCATCCCGATGCGATGAAGGGCAACGACTACGTCAAAGGCCGTTCTCAAATGCAAAACGTGAAGGCAATCATCGCGGACATTCTCGGTCACGGCAACGAGAAGTGCCTGTTGCCCGGCCAGCCGGAGGCGCGCGCTGGCGAATTGTCGAAGAAGCACGGCGGCCTACTGTTCACGAAGGCGGAGATTGAGGAATTGAATCATCTGGCCAAGGAAATTGGCGAACTGGTTTGGAACATCGCGGATTTCAAATCAGTGCAGGTTTGACTGCGATGAAACAATTTTGCTATAATTAATAATCACCTATGAATATTCAACTTCGAGATAAATCCCAATGTAAATACGACATGATTGCGCTTGGCGAAATCATGCTGCGGCTTGATCCGGGCGAGGGCCGCATCCGCACCGCCCGCGAATTCAAGGTCTGGGAGGGCGGCGGCGAATACAACGTCGCGCGCGGCCTGCGCCGGTGCTTTGGCTTCAAGACCGCCGTCGCCACCGCGTTCGCCGACAACGACGTCGGCCGGCTGCTGGAGGATTTCATCTTGCAGGGCGGCGTGGACACCGACTTCGTCAAGTGGGTTCCGTTCGACGGCGTGGGCCGCACGGTGCGCAACGGATTGAATTTCACCGAGCGCGGCTTCGGCGTGCGCGGCGCGGTGGGCATTCCCGACCGCGGCAATTCCGCCGCAAGCCAGCTCAAGCCCGGCGATTTTGATTGGGACAACATTTTCGGCAAGGTCGGCGCGCGCTGGCTGCACACCGGCGGCATTTTCGCCGCGTTGAGCGACAGCACGCCGCAACTTGTCATCGAGGCGGTCAAGAAGGCCAAGCAATACGGCACGATTGTCAGCTACGATTTGAATTACCGCCCGTCGCTCTGGAAATCCATCGGCGGCCAGAAACGCGCGCAGGAGGTGAACAAGGAAATCGCCAAATACGTGGACGTGATGATCGGCAACGAGGAGGATTTCACCGCGTGCCTCGGCTTCGAGGTCGCCGGCGCGGACGAACATTTGCTGCACATTGACGTGGGCGCGTTCAAGAAAATGATCGAGACGGCGGTGAAGGCGTTTCCGAATTTCAAGGCCACCGCGACGACGCTGCGCGCGGCGAAGACGGCGTCCGTCAACGACTGGGGCGCAATCTGCTGGACGGACGGAAAATTTTACGAGTCAAAAAAATATCCCGATCTCGAAATCCTGGATCGCGTCGGCGGCGGCGACAGTTTCGCCAGCGGCCTGATTTACGGTCTCATCACCACCGGCGACCCGCAAAAAGCGGTGGATTACGGCGCGGCGCACGGCGCGCTGGCGATGACGACGCCCGGCGACACGAGCATGGCGTCGAAGGGCGAAGTGGAAAAATTGATGAAGGGCGGCAGCGCGCGGGTCCAAAGATAAAATGTGAATGCGGAGCGCGGACAGCTTGTCCGCGCATTCGCACTTGCGGGCGGGCCGCCCGCGCTCCAACATAAAATCATGAAAACACCAGCGGAACTTTTTTCACTCAAGGGCAGGGTCGCGGTCGTCATCGGCGGCACGGGCGAATTGTGCGGCGCGATTGCAGAGGGACTGGCGCAGGCTGGCGCGACGGTGGCGCTCGTCGGACGCGACCCAAACAAGGCCAAAATTCACACGGACAAAATCACCAAGGACGGCGGCAAGTCGGAATTTTTCCCCTGCGACACGACTTCCAAGACCGGGCTGCAAAAGCTGCTGGCCGGCGTGCTCGCCAAGTTGGGCCGCGTGGACATTCTGGTTAACGGCGCGGGCGTGAATTCGCCGACGCCGTTTTTTGACATTCCCGAAGAGGAAATTGACCGGATTCTCACCGTGAATTTGAAGGGGCTCATGCTGGCGTGCCAGATTTTTGGCAAGCACATGGTCGAACAAAAATCCGGCAGCATCATCAACATCGGCTCGGCGTCGGGGCTGAATCCGCTGTCGCGCGTGTTCACCTATTCAGCATCGAAGGCGGCGGTTCACAACATTTCCAAAAATCTCGCGCGCGAGTGGGCCACGGCGTGCGTGCGCGTGAACATCCTCGTGCCGGGTTTTTTCCCGGCGGAACAAAATCGCAAAGTGTTGAATCCCGACCGCATCGCCACCATCATGGCCAAGACGCCGATGAAGCGTTTTGGCGAAGCGCACGAACTGGTCGGCGCGGCATTGCTGCTGGCGTCGGACGCGGGCAGTTTTATCACCGGAACAGAACTCGTCGTGGACGGCGGGTTTGATGCCATGACCATTTGATTTTATGAAATTCTGCGACGAAAACTTCCTGCTGTCGAACGGCGTGGCCCGCGAGTTGTATCACGGCACGGCGTCGAAACAACCCATCATTGATTACCACTGCCACCTGTTGCCGAAGGATTTGGCGGAAGACCGGCAATTCGCGAACGTCCACGAGCCGTGGCTGGGCGGCGACCATTACAAATGGCGCGCGATGCGGGCCAACGGCGTGCCGGAGAAATTGATCACCGGCAACGAAACCACGGCGCGTGAAAAATTCCAAGTATGGGCGAAAACGGTTCCGAAGACGCTGCGCAATCCGCTGTTCCACTGGACGCATCTGGAACTGCAGCGGTATTTCGGCATTGAAAAACTGCTGGAAGAAAGCACGGCGCAGGAAATCTGGGACGAAACCAGCCGCCTGCTCAAACAGCCGGGCTATTCCGTGCGCGGGCTGGTTGAAAAGATGAACGTGAAGGTGATTTGCACGACGGACGATCCGGTTGACAATCTCGAATATCACAAGGCCATCAAGAAATCCGGCTGGAAGGTGAAGGTGTTTCCCGCGTTCCGCCCGGACAATGCGCTGCGGGTCAACCAGCCGGAGCGGTTCAAGAAATGGGTGAAAGCCTTGAGCGACGCGGCGGGAACCAACGCGACCACGTTCAAAGGTTTTCTCAAGGCTCTGAAGCAGCAGCATGATTTCTTCCACGCCAACGGCAGCCGGCTATCCGACCACGGCATGAACCAGATGCCGGCGCTGGATTGCACGGAACAAAAGGCCGGCGCGATTTTTGCAGCGGCGTTGAAAGGCAAGGCCGCATCGCCGGCCGACACGGACCGGTTCACGTCGTTCATGATGGAATATTTCGGCGTGCTGGACGCAGACAGGGGCTGGGTGAAGCAGCTCCACCTCGGCGCGCTGCGCGACCCCAATGCGCGCATGGCCGCCCTGCTTGGCGCCGACACCGGCAGCGACACGATTGGCGATTTCAAACAAGGCGTGACCCTTGTGCGCTATCTGGACCGGCTCGACCGCATCGGCAAACTGCCGAAGACTATCATTTACAACCTCAATCCGGCGGACACTTATTTGTTCGCGGGAATGCCGGGCAGTTTTCAGGACGGCTCGGTGGCCGGCAAATTGCAATACGGTGCGGCGTGGTGGTTTTTGGATCAGGAAAACGGCATCAGGGCGCAACTCGACGCGCTGTCGGATTTGGGACTCTTGAGCCGGTTCGTCGGGATGCTGACGGATTCGCGCTCGTTCCTGTCGTATCCGCGCCACGAGTATTTCCGGCGCATCTTGTGCGACACGCTCGGCGCGGACGTGGAGAGCGGGCGTTTGCCCGACCGCCGCGAGTGGCTGACAAATCTTGTCGAAGACGTCTGCTTCCGGAACGCGAAGAATTATTTCGGGTTCCCTGCTTGATGGCGTCACAAAAAATCAGCCCGTTAAGGCGATTGGCTTCAACGGGCTTTTGATTTTCAAACGGACGTTTTACAAATCCGTGATGGGTTTATGGCGCGGCACGAGCGCTTTCATGATTCCCCACGCGATGAGGTAGCTCAAGGCGCAGACAATGAACATGATGAGGTAGGCGGTTTGCGGGTGGCTCTTGAAAGCATCGGTGAGCGTGCCGGCCAGCATCTGCACAATCACACCGCCAGTGGCGCCGGCTGTGGTGCCAATGCCTGTGACCGAGCCGACGGCCTTTTTCGGGAACATGTCGGAAACGGTCGTGAACAGGTTTGCCGACCACGCCTGATGCGCGGCGGCGCCGATGCAGATCGTTGCGACCGCGAGTGTGGCGGCCATGTTCCCGAAATGGCCGACATCGCCAAAGTATTGGGTGCTTAACACCGCCAGCGGGGCCAGGGCGATGAGAAACATCGCCGTCATGCGGGCCTTGTAGACCGGCCAGCCTTTTTTGATAAAGGCCATGGGGATGCTGCCGCCGCCGACGCTGCCGACGATGGCCACGCCATAGACAATGAACGTGGGCAACATGATTTGCGCCTTGGTCATGCCAAATTGTTTGATCAAATAATCCGGCAGCCAGAACAGATAGAACCACCAGACGCCGTCGGTCATGAACTTGCCGAAAAAGAACGCCCAAGCCTGCCGGTATCCGAAGAGCCTCCACCAGGCAAGCTTGCCCTTGTCGCCGTTGACATCGCTGGCCACAACCTCATCGTCAACGTGAATGTAGGTGTGTTCAGCCTTGGAAAGCCGCTTTTGTTTGTCCGGGGTGTCGTAGAGCCAATACCAGAAAATCAGCCAGATAAAACCGGCGGCGCCCGTGAGAATAAACGCCATCTTCCATCCCTGTTGGTCGCCGAAATAAATCATGCACCAAGGGACAAACAGGGCGGCCACCATCGCGCCGAAGTTCGAACCGCTGTTGAAAATGCCCGTGGCCAGGGCGCGTTCGCGTTTGGGGAACCACTCGGCGACCGTCTTGATGGAGGCGGGGAAGTTGCCCGCTTCGCCCACGGCGAACGCGCTGCGGATGAACACGTGCGCCGGCAACAGCCGTCCGACGAAGGCGTTGGCAATTCCGCACACCGACCAGAAGATGAGCGACAAGGCCAGACCCAGCTTGGTTCCGATCCGGTCAATGACCCAGCCCATCATCAGCGTCATGCCGCCGTAAAATGCGGTAAAGAAAGAGGTCAACCAGGCAAAGTCCTTGTTCGACCAACCGAACCCGCCCCTCGATAATTCTCGTGGAAAGGCGTCATCCAATAACAGCCGGTTGAGGTGTGCGAGATCATTCCCCGATGGGTTCAATGCGATCAGGTTTTGTGTTTCCGGTCGCAATGTCACGCCGGCAAAACGCTGGACATCATAGATCGTCTGATTGGTAATCAGTGTGTTAAGATTCTGGACAAGATTTGTTCCCAGCGAAACCGGGTCGGTGCCTGAATAATTCTCCAACGCCGCCAGCGTTGGAGCGGACAAGTTGGTCTTGATGAAAGCGGACACCGCATCGGTTGGGTGGCCTAATTTGCCGGCAAAATCCGATAGTTTGAGATCATTCACTGAAATTGTCGAAAAACTGCTGGTCAGTTCTGCGGGAGCGCAGAAAAATTCCTTCAAATAGCTGATGACCTGCCGGTCAAGATAATTAAAGGTGGTGGCGAAAAACAGCAGTCCGCAGATGACCCAGCGATAGTTGCTCGCCGCTGGTGTGGTTTGACTGGAGGAATTCATGCCTGTGAAAATACCCGAAAACAAACCCGCCGTTCAAGCGTTGAAATCCAACTTTACAAACTGGGCGAATTCTGCGACGCTGGCACCATGATTTGGAAAAAATTCATGCCGGTGCTGCCGGCGCTCTTATTGATGGGTTGCGCCTCGACGTTCACGCGGTTGACGCCGTTGCAGCAGCCGCGGAACCCGAACAATCTTTATCCCGTGGAAGTGCAGTTCAATTCCAC
>PLZL01000061.1 GCA_003152145.1 Limisphaerales bacterium | reverse complement strand
CAACACCAACACGTTCGCCCGCGAATCGCAGATTGACATCATGGCCGCCGGCGCGGGGATTGACCCGGTGGAATTCCGGCTGAACAATCTGAGCGACGAGCGCATGATCCGCGTGCTCAAGGCCGCCGCTGACAAATTCGGATGGACGCCCGCAAAATCGGCGAGCAAGCGCGGCCTCGGCGTTGCGTGCGGCATTGACGCCGGCAGTTACGTCGCCGCCATCGCCGAAGTGGCGGTGGACCCGGCCAAGGGAACAGTTCAGGTGAAGCGCGTCGTTTGCGCGCAGGACATGGGTGTGGTCATCAATCCCGAAGGCGCGACAATTCAGTTGGAGGGCTGCGTCACGATGGGCCTCGGCTACGCGCTCACGGAGGAGGTTCATTTCAAGGGCGGCCAGGTGCTGGACACGAACTATGACACTTACGAACTGCCGCGCTTCTCTTGGGTGCCGAAAATCGAAACCGTGCTGATCAAGAACAATGAAACTCCGCCGCAGGGCGGCGGCGAACCGGCGATCATTTTGATGGGCGCACTGGTGGCCAACGCGATTTACGATGCGACGGGCGCGCGTTTGTTTCAGTTGCCCATGACGCCCGACCGCGTAAAGGCGGCGTTACAAAAAGCCTGACGCAGATACGGCAAATTTTCACGGATTGACNNCGTAGCCTTTGCGAAAATCGGGAAACTGGAATTCGTATTTCAACTCCATCCGCAATTTGGCGTTGCTGACCCGCTTGTTGGTCACGCCGCGTTTGCGAACAATTTCGGCATCTTCGGAAACGGTTGGCGGCAATGGTTTGCCGAGCGTTGCCGCAAGCCACTTGAAAAAATCAATCTGGCTCACCGGCTCGTCGTCCACGGCATTGTAAATCTCGCCTGCGCGTCCGCTTTTTAAGGCCGCAATGATGCAGCCGACCACGTCATCACGGTGGATCATGTTCAAAAAACGCGAGCCGTCGCCTTCGATGTGCGCCTCGTCGCACAGAAATTGTTTGAACCAGTGCCCGCGCGCCGGCCCGTAAATGCCCGCCACGCGCAAAATGACGGTGGGGAACTTGCGTTCTGCCACCACTGCCACAAGCAATTTCTCCGTCTCCACGAGAACTTTCGACGTTTCTGCCGCCGGTTCCGCCGGTCTGGTTTCCGTGACGACCGAGCCGTCGTTCTGCCCGTAAACACTCGTGCTGCTGGTGTAGACAAATTTTTGCGGCGGCGAATCCGCGAGCCACGAAACAAGGTTCCGATTGCCCTCCAGATAAATTTGCCGGTAATTTTCCACGCTGCCGCCGGCAGCAACACAGTTCACAACCCAATCAAATGTGCGCGGCAACTTCGCCAATGTTCCCGATTTGGTCACATCGCCGGTCAGCGGATGGATACCCGCCGCCTTCAATTCATTTTCCGCTGACGCGCTCCGCCGCAAACCAAAAACCTCATGGCCTTGGCGGACCAGTCCCGCTCCGAGCGGGAGGCCGACATAACCGCAGCCAACAATCAGGCATTTGCGATTTACATTTGAAGATTTACGATTTTGCTCCACAGCCTCGAATATTAGTAGCGATCGTAAATCGCAAATCGCAATTCGTAAATCATTTCAGTCCATCACCGCCGCGAAACGCAGGCCGCGCGTGCTGACGCGCAGTTCCTTGAAATGAAATTCCCGCATCACCGCCTCGTAAATCGCCACGCCGGTGAGAATCACGTCCGCGCGCAGTTTGGGCATGCCGGGAACTTCCTTGCGCTCGGCCAGCGGCAAACTCCACAGCCGCCACCGCAATGCCCGCACCTTCGCCAGACTCAAGCGCGTGGCCTCGATTCGCTCGCGGTCATAACGGTCCAGTTTGTTCTCAATGCGCGCCAGGATGCTCGTCGTGCCGCCGGTGCCTACAAGCAAAATGTCCGAAAAATGATTTTCGCGCCGCAATGCCGGCTCCAGTTTGGGGCGGACTTCGGAGCGGAGGAAATTTTTTATCCACTCGCGGCTGGCATTGAATTCGGCGCGTGTCGGCGGGTCGCTATGCGGGAATTGTTCCATGAGCCGGACCGTGCCGAGCGGAAAGCTGTGCGCAAAATGTTTTTTCCCGCCGCCGCCAACGATGAATTCCGTGCTGCCGCCGCCGACATCGAGCAGCAACAGCGGCGCCTGGGCGGGTGCCGTCCCGCCATGCGTAATCGTCACTCCTTGAAACACCCACTCGGCCTCCTTTTCGCCGGAAATGATTTCGACCTTGAGTCCGGACGCGCGTTCGATGGCCTCGGTCAACTCGTTCGGATTCACCGCGTCGCGCGCGGCGCTCGTGGCAATGACGCGAATCGAAGCCGATTTTTTTTCACGGGCGGTTTTGGCAAATTCCGCAACCGCTTCGGCCGTTTGCGTGATGGCGGCTGGCTGGAGCCGGCGGGTTTCGTAAAATCCCCTGCCCAGCCGCGTCTGCCGGCTTTCCTCATGCACCGGCTGCACGTCGCGTCCCGACACATCAGCGACCAACAACTTGATCGAGTTGGTGCCGACATCAACGACGGCGCGGCGGACGGGTTCCATGAGGCGACAAAGCTACGAAGCAACCTCATCCAAACCCAAGTTTAAAAATGTTACATTTTGCCGACGTTGCTTTTGGCGCGCGGCGGATTAGATTTTCCGCGTGAATCTTTACTTGTTGAGGCATGGCATCGCGGTGGACCCCGGCACGCCCGGTTATGAAAACGATTCCGAACGCCCGTTGATCCCGAAGGGCGAACGACGCCTGCGCCAAGGCGCCGCGGCCATGAAAAAACTGGAGTTGTCATTCGACCTGATTTTGTCCAGCCCATTCATCCGCGCGAAGCAAACCGCTGAAATCGTGGCCGAAGAATTGAAGTTAAAGAAACATCTCAAATTTTCTGACGAGCTGGCCCCCGGCGGCAGTTCCAAGGCAATGATTCAAAAGCTGAACGGATGGGAGCCTGCGACGGAAATTGTTCTGCTCGTCGGGCACGAACCCAGCTTGAGCCGGCTCATCAGCCTGCTCGTGTCCGGCGGCACGGACGCGGCGATTGAAATGAAAAAGGGCGGCCTGTGCAAATTGGAAGCCGGCGAATTGCGGCACGGCCAATGCGCCAGACTCGCCTGGCTCCTCACGCCGGCGCAAATGGAACTGATGGCCTGACGCGCCTTAACCAACGCTAAAATGGACTTTTTTTATCTTCTCTATCCCGAAGCTATATTGCATACGCTTAAGAATTTCTTTGCGATGATAACGAATAATTTCATATTTCCAAACATCACTGTCCACTTTTACAAATAGCGTGCCTTTGTGCAAATTGGCAGGATGAGCGTGCGCTGTCACAATGGGATCAATCGTGGCGTTCCAGACTTTTATAATTTCCAAGTCTGCTCGGCGCATTTCCATTTTCAGATTTTTCAACACCTGCGGCATCACATCACCCGCACTGCGACCTGGTTTAGGGGCGCGCTCGATTTCCAACGGCGATAAGTCCACGCCGCACCATTGCGCAAGCACGCGTTGACGGGCGGAACGTTTACCCGGTCCTAGCGGCGGAATTCTTTTCGGTGGTGGTCTCAATCAGAAATAAAATAACCACAAACGCGCAAAGGCACGAAGAATTAAATTCAGCCTTGCGCCCGCCGTCCGGCAGCGGGTTCGAATGGTGTTTTGCGCTTGCCAAAATTGGCTTTGTGGTGCAAAGTAATTGGCATGGAAACCAATTGGGCCGAAGAAAATCTACAAACTATTCGCACATTAATGGAACGCTCCGCGATTTACCGCCGCGCGCTCGCGCCAATCATGCTTTTCACAGGCACGTTGGGCGTGGCCAGCGCCACCATCGGGTTTTTGTGCCATTTG
Source organism: Limisphaerales bacterium (assembly GCA_003152145.1). The sequence goes on along the minus strand of PLZL01000061.1, from coordinate 6,374 downwards.
GATTCGATGCGGGCTTTTGGCGCGCTCTGGCTCGGCACGGCCGTTCTTGTTGTCGCCGGTGCCTTTCTTATCGCGCGGCGACAGGCATTCAAGGATCGCGAGTCCTTCTGGTCGCCCCCGACACGCCGCGTAGGACAGGCACTCCTGCCGCCGTTGCTGGCCGGCATGTGCCTGGGTTTTGTGTTCGTGTTTGTGGGTTTGGCAAACCCCGTCATCCTGACATTCATCTGGCTGCTCTTTTACGGCTGCGCGTTGCACGCAGCGGGTTTTTTCATGCCTCGCGGCATGAAATGGTTCGGCTGGATTTATGTCGGATTGGCTTGTGCAACCCTGTGTTTTCTGGCGGTTGACCAGCCGAAAGTTGAAATAAGCGCGCACTGGTTCATGGGTTTATTCTTTGGCGGTCTGCATCTGGCCTACGGCGCGTATCTGTATCTGACCGAACAAGGAAAGAATGCGGCGTGAACCCGGAACCGTTTTTACAGCTCGACCGTGTGATCCACGAGAAAGGGCGGCTGGCCATCATGTCCATGCTCGCTGCCTCGCCGGAATTGTCGTTCACCGAACTGCGCGACGCGCTGGCGATGACCGACGGCAATCTCACCACGCACATCCGCGCGTTGCAGGAGGAGGGCTATGTGTCCGTGGCCAAATCGTATCAAAACAATCGCCCACTCACGACCTGCTCGCTGACGGCGCCGGGCCGCAAGGCGTTCACTGAATACATCAATTTGCTGGAGCAAATCGTCCGGCAAAACAAACCCAGGTAAAAAATGTTTGAACAAATTCAAATGGTCTTGGTCTTTTACTTTGTGATAAAAAGTGAATTGCAAAAGCGATGAAAACCCTGCTGAAATCGGCAACCAGCCGGAGCGCGGGCGGCTCGCCCGCGGGTTCCGGAATTTGTCTCGCGCTCGCGGGCGAGCCGCCCGCGCTCCTTCAAACATGAAAATCATCCGTGCAGAACATCTGGGCATGTGTTTCGGGGTGAAGGACGCCATTGCGCTGGCCCTGGAAACGGCGCGACACGAACCGCTGACGATTTTGGGCGACCTTGTCCACAACGAGACTGTGCTGGAAGAATTGCGCGCGGAGGGAGTCCGCATCGAGCAAAAACCAGCGGCAATTGGAACGCAAACCGTGATGATTANNCGCGACCATGTTGAAGTGCGCGGCATGACGGAAGACCTCGATGCTTTTGATGTGGTGCTTGGAGAAGAAGACATGGCGAATCTGCGCGAACGTCCGCGTTTTGGAATCATTTCACAAACGACTCAACCGATTGAAAAGGTCAGACGGCTCGTGCAAATGCTCCGCGAGCGGTTTCCGAAATCTGAAGTGCGTTTCGTAGACACGGTTTGCCAGCCGACGAAGCAGCGGCAGAACGCGGCGGTTGAACTCGCGCAAAAGTGCGGCGTGGTCGTCGTCATCGGCGGCGCGCACAGCAACAACACGCACGAGTTGGTCAAAACCTGTTCGCGTTTTTGTCAGCGAGTTCATCACGTCCGGACCGCCTCTGATTTGCGCAAAGAATGGTTTTGCGCGAACGACATCGTTGGAATTACGGCCGGAACTTCGACACCGGATTCCATCATTGCTGCAATCGAAGAAACCATTTGCGCCCTGGCTGTGAACAAAGGCGAATTTTCACGGGCGATTTACAGCTAAATAAAAAAAGTAAATGAAAACTCAATGGTTCAAACGGCTGGGCTGGTTTTACCTCCCGGTTTCACTGCCGGGTGCCATCATCACAGTGGCGGCGCTTGCATTTTGCGTCCAAGTCTTCGTTGCCGTTGACCGGCATTCGCATTCGGTCAGTGACACGCTTTACGGCATCTTTCCTTTTTTCGTCTGTGCGTTTCTGTTGTTCGATTGGGTTGCCGGAAGGACCAGCCGCCAATCAAATTGAGCCAAAGACAGGCACCAAGGCCATGAAAACGCAACCAACCAACTTAGCCCGGTGGTGGATGGTTGTTGTTTTTGCCACAGCCATGGCGTGGGTCTAAGACGGTTTGAAAGGCGAGGGCCGCTGGAAAATTTTTGACTCACTTGAATGTCAGACAATAATAAAATAAGCAAATTGGAGTCCACCATCATCGGGCTTTTTGTCGGAATCACCTGTCCCTTCTTGGGCTTCGTGGCGTTCTGGTGGACAGCAGCTTTGCTTCACCTGCAGGGGTTCCCTGTGCCTGAAGGCATGATAAAAGCCGCAGCTCTGACAGGCCTCGGGCTTGGGTGCTTACTGGATGTGTTCTTTCTGCGGCGCTGGGTAGACAAGTTCTACACGGCAAATTTGTGGTTGATCGTCATGGTCTATCTCGGTCTCTGCGTCGTCGCGGTCGGGTCTTGCATGGGAGTCCCGGCTGGAACTTTCTCGCTCGGTGTTGCCGCCGGAGCTTACGTCGGTCGCAGAGAGCATCATCGTCAAGTTGACGGAGTGCTGACCGCCACTGCTTTCCGCAGAGTTGCAGTATTTGCGGCATCGGTCACGACGGTGGCGGCCTTGCCAATCGGAATTCTTGCCCTGCAAAGTGAACAAGAAATTCTCACATGGCTCGAAAACACCTTCGATTTAAATCGAAACAGTCTCCAAGGCGGCGGGGGATTCATTCTGATCGGGTTTCTCTGTTTTCTCCTCTTCGTGATGCAGTATTGGTGCTCTCGAATGGCGGGACGCCTGGCATTCAACATCGGAACGGGCCGGCACCATCACCAATAACGCGCCATGAATGCATCCCACGGTCACATCCAATCCCGTCGCTGCTGGGCCGTCGTCGTCCTCTACGCCATCGCCATGGCATGGGTGGAATCGGCGGCGGTCTTTTATCTGCGCTCGATGATGGGGCGCATCGAACCGTATCAACCCGACCCGCTGCCCCTTATCGGCGGGTTTGCCCTGGTGGAACTGCCGCGGGAATTCGCAACGATGGTCATGCTGTTCGCCGTGGGTTTTCTCGCGGGCCGGACGTGGCGTGCGCGAATCGGTTATGCCGTCATCGCTTTCGGCGTGTGGGACATTTTCTATTATGTCTTCCTGAAAATGATGTGTGGCTGGCCGCACTCGTTGCTGGATTGGGACGTTCTGTTTTTGCTGCCTCTGCCGTGGTGGGGACCGGTGCTCGCGCCGGTTTTGATTTCGTTGCTGATGATTTTGTGGGGCACGTTCGCCAGCCAGTTTGAACGGACACACCTCCCCGCGCTGTCAAATTGCCGTGCGTGGATTTTGAATTTTGCCGGGGTCACGCTCGCGCTTTATGTTTTTATGGCGGATTCAATCACTGCCTCGCACTACGGCTTGGACGCGATCCGCTCGGTGCTGCCCGAAAAATTCAACTGGCCGGCGTTCGGTGTGGCGCTGATGTTGATGTCCGCGCCCGTGATGCAGACTGGCCGACAGCTTTTGACGCGGCGACAGGCGAAACTTGAAATCGCCAAAGCGATGGCATGATTTTCATGCGCGAGCAATCTGAACAATTGAATCCGCACGAAATCAGCACGCTCCTGCGGGGCGAACTGGCAACCATCGCCGGATGGATTGAGCAATGCAACGTGCGGCGTTTCGCCCAGCATGTCGGCGTGATTATCATCGGCGCGGGACTTTACGGCGCGGCGATGGGCTGGTNNTGGCGCGATCCGCAGCAGGCGCTTTTCACCGCCATCAAATTTCCGCTCATCATCCTGCTCACCACCGCCGGCAACGCGCTCATCAACGCGATGCTCGCGCCATTGCTGGGATTGAACATTCCGTTCCGACAATCGTTCTCGGCCATTTTGATGAGCTTCACCGTCGCGGCGGCGATTCTCGGCGCGTTCAGCCCGGTGATGGCATTCATGATTTGGAGTGCGCCGCCGATGTCCACGCCGGCGGCGGCGGGGGCGGCTTACAGTTTCATCAAACTCGCCCATGTCGCGGTCATCGCCTTCGCCGGGGTGACGGGCAACACGCGCCTGTTCCAGTTGCTCGCGCGGCTGGGCGGAAACCGTGCCGTTGCGTTCCGCGTGTTGTTCGCATGGCTGGCGGGCAATCTGTTTCTCGGCAGCCAGCTTTCGTGGATTCTGCGCCCGTTCATCGGGTCGCCCGCGCTGCCGGTGGAATTTTTCCGCGCCACGGCGCTCCACGGAAATTTTTACGAAAATGTTTTTCACTCCCTGCTGCAAATTCTTCAGCAATTCGACTAAACCAAAACGCCATTGACCCATGAACGAACAAAATCCAATCCCGCCGCAAATTCCACCGCGCATTCCGCCCCTCGCCACGCCAAGCTACGGACAACAACTCGGTGACGACCCGGCCGAGCGCGTCGCGATTCCGAACGTCATCGTGGCGATTGAATCCATCCTTCGGCATCCGCGCCGCGTGATGTTTCAATTGCGCCAGCCGGGCGCCGGGAAATTGATTGCGGCGATGATTTTCGTCTCGATTGTGTGCAGCCTGATTTACGGCGTCGTGGCCGGGACATTTTCCGGCGGCGCGCAACTCTGGGCCGCGCCCGCCAAAATCGCGGCGGGCCTGATGATTTCGGCGCTCATCTGCCTGCCGAGCCTTTACATCTTCACCTGCTTGAGCGGTTCACAGGCGAGGCTCGTCGAGGTCTGCGGACTGCTCGCCGGATTGCTGATGCTGATGACGATTCTGCTCATCGGCTTCGCGCCGGTGGCGTGGATTTTCTCGCAATCCACCGAATCGCTCGCCTGGATGGGCACGCTGCATCTCGTTTTCTGGTTCATCGCAACTGTCTTTGGTCTGCGGTTTTTGGAAACCGGATTTTCGCACTCGAACGCCCGGTCACACGCGGGCTTCCACACGTGGGTCATCATTTTTCTGCTCGTGGCGCTGCAAATGACCACCGCATTGCGGCCCATCCTCGGCACGTCTGACACCTTTTTGCCGCAAGAGAAACAATTCTTTGGCACGCACTGGGCGGATTGCTTAAAAAATCAAACCCATTTAGTCCAATTGGAATCCAATAAATGAAGTTGTTAAACCTGATTTTCAAACGTGAAACCATCGCGCCGGTGCTGACGTTGGTGTTCGCTTCCGGCGTTTGTGTGGCGCTGGTTATTGCGCGGATTGTTACAATCGGAAATATCAGTTACGCATTTTTGATTTGGAATTTGTTCCTCGCCTGGCTGCCGCTGATTTTTGCGCTGCTGATTCGCGACTGTTATGTCAGCGGTGAACGGCGTGGGTGGCGGTTGTCTGCCTTGGGCGCGGCCTGGTTGCTGTTCTTTCCAAATGCGCCCTACATTTTCACGGATTTGATTCATCTGACGACAAAGTTTCACGGACATTTCTGGGCGGACATGGTGTTGATTCTTTTGTGCGCGCTGACCGGATTGATGCTGGGTTTCGTTTCGCTTTTCCTCGTGCAATCGGTGGTCGCGGACCGGTTTGGGCGCACGGCAAGCTGGCTGTTCATCGCAGTTGTCGCGGGTTTGAGCGGCGTGGGAGTTTTCATCGGCCGGTTCCTGCGCTTGAACAGTTGGGACGTGCTGTTGCGTCCCGAAAAATTTTACCATCACGTGAACAACTGGACATCGGATCCGTTTGCCAGCGCGATGCCCTATGTATTTCCGGCGTTGTTCGCTGTTTTTTTGTTCATCGTTTATTTGATGCTCTACGCCCTGACCCGATTGCCGCCACAAATTCACAACTCAAAATCGGAGAGAATGGGTTGAAATCCAAGGCGCGCGAATAAATTTTCCTAGCCGCAAACCGCCCCGTGGAATTCATCGGGCAAAATTGCTTTCAGGGCAGTCTTTCGAGATAGTGTTTGAAGCCGTGAGACGGGTGCTGCTTTCTGGCTAAACGTTGCGTATAGTCACTTTGGCCACTCGCTGACACGGTGCCACCAGTGTTCGAGCCGCTTCAAATATCTCTTCGGATTTGGCATCCGGTCGGCCAGCGCTTGGTTGCCAAGGGATTTGTCCGGCCACAAATGCAGGTGCTTTTCGATGCCGAGTTCCTTGGCAATTTCTGAAACGGTGTGCAAAGCATTCACTGCATAATTCTGCCAACTTTCACGGGTGGCAAAAACCTCCGTTTGTAAATGGACTCCCATATCTGCTGTCTGCGCCTCAATGCGCGCCACATTTTCAGCTCGGATGTTGATGGGTTCGTGAAAAATGGTTATCGGCTCCAGTTCGGCCACGGCTGTGAGCGTCGCGCGCAAATCAGCTTCATCACATTCGGGATATGTCGGTGCCATGGCCACATAAACATGCAACCCGGCTTCCTTCGCGGCATGCAGCGTGGCCAGCCGTTGTGACGGCGCGGGGGCTTTTGGCTCATAAATTTTGGCCAGATCGTTGCGCAAAGTCGGCAGGCTCATGCCGAACACGAGACGCTTGCCGAAACTGCGGAACAAATCGAA